>CAILAH010000053.1 GCA_903832205.1 uncultured Microcaldota archaeon
CTACGCAAAGATCATCGACAAGATTGAGAAGGGAGTGAGCCTTGAGAAGGAAGAGAAGGCAGTGGTAAAGGAAGCGGTGGACAGGTGGCTCACCGAGAATGCGGTGATTGCGAACGGGATTGTCAGCCTGGTTAAGCTCACCGCGGATAAGGGCGCATTTGCCAACATAAAGAGTGTGGTTTCAGGGGCGAAGAAGAGGGCGGAGGACGGGAAGGAGCCTCTCACCGCAGATGACAAGAAAAGACTTTACGAATCATTAGGATACCTGAGAAAGGAGAGCTCGGACAGGATTGGCAGGTCAATCGAGAACGGCAGCATCCTGTTCCTGGCAATGCTTGACAGCGAGCTCAAGAAGGTCGATGTTGAAGAGCTGAAAAAGCTGCAGAGAATTTTGGGAACGCTCAAATAGAGGCAAACCTTTACGGATTTTTTTGCTTGGCCTGCTTGTGGCATTATAGCAAAACACATTAATTTATGAACTTTTATATGTGTTTTGCTAGCTAGCAAATTGCAAAAAAAAAGTTCAATTATTTTTGCAATTTGCTATTATTCACTGCTTTGTTCTTTGCTTTCTTCTTCAGATGATTTAGCCGCGGGTTTCTTTTTTGCTAATTTGTCCTTTGTGAATTGGAGCGGGTTTTTTGTGCCGCACTCCGCAACGCATATGCCCTGCGTGATAAGATTTCTGCAGGAGGGCATCAAATATCCCTTGGCGCGCACGTGGTCAAGCTGGTAGCGCACAATCCTCTCGTCGTAATTTGGCGCATGTGAGAATGCCTCCACTATCTTGTCATTGTCCCAGCCGCGCTTCACGAGGAATACCGCAAGCGCCCAGCGCTTCAGGTGCGGAACTTTTGCGCCGGAGTGCAGCTCCTCGATTACGCGCTCCATGCAGGGCGCCAAGTCCTGGCTCTGCCTGCCGAGTGCGGGTGAGCGCAGTGAAATCTCAGAGAGGATGTCCATGAGCGCGGGCTTAAGGCGCTTCTTTATATCCTCGTTAATTAGCGATTCGCGGATGGGGAGGCCGTCTGAAATCTTATGCTTTATTGCCTCCTTGAGGATTACATTGATTTCGTGCGGGCTTATCTTAACCAGCCCGCCCTTCACGCTGCGGTTGGAAAGCAGCATGATGGAAAATGTGGAGCCGAAGATAAGGTAGTCGCGGAGCGGGATGTGCATGTCAGCGCCTATCTCAATACCCAGCTCCGCCATAAGGAATTTCTCCTCGTGGTTGCGCATGCATATCTCAAGCGCGCGCGAACTTTCCGCTTCCACGAACGCATCAATCTTGCGGTTAATGAGCGAGACCATGAGGCGGGATACCGCATAGGACTTCACATCATTTGATATGTCATCGGGCGAGAAATAGGACGGCGCCTGGAGTCGGCCGTGCTTGATGGCGCTGAGGACCCGCTGTTTTGCAAGCGCAAGCGTCCTGTCATCAATCTCCGAACCTATGTTCATTGACTTGACAATGGACTTGGTGCTTTCAAGGAATGGGTAATATCCGTTCTCGCGCTTTAGCATCAGGTTTTTATGACTGGGGAACATTTAATAAATTTCGAAGGGTAATTTTCTCCATGAGACGCGCCTTCATATTACTGCTGTTACTCGTCTCATTAGGGTGGAGCTTCGACATGCAGGAGTATCTTGGTCCTAATGAGAGCGCAAAAAGTGTCACCTACCTGGACATGGCGGGCCCGGACGGGGCATATGTGATGTATTACATCAGCAATGAGCCGGTCATGCTCGTGCATGATGATAAGATTGTCGAGGACCAGGAGACAATCTCAACCGTATTGCAGCAGTATTTCTTCACAAAAGATTTCCCGAAGGCGAGCGAGCTGCAGTCCATACGTGAGAAGGCGCTCCTTTTCAACGAGTCACGCACCTACCTTTACCATGATGAGTACGTTGAAGAATTCTTCCCGGCAGAGCACTACTGCAAGCAGATTACTGGATTGCTGGTGAGGCACTGTAACAAGAATGAGACGCAATACCACCCTTGCATGATGTCCTGCGGCGCCACACCCATCTGCAGGGGGAGCATACTTGAGGGCGGAATCACGTCTTTGAGCAAGACAACCGTGAATTTCATGGACGGCATAATGAGCCTTGATGATGAGACGATGAACCTTGACCTCTATTTGGGCAATATCATCAACGTCACAACCAAGCTTGAGAACGGCAAGTATTCCGATTACAACGAGCAGACGGTGAGCGATTTCAACACGCTCATCACGAGCATGGAGGGCATAGAGGTTTCTGCAGATAAGGTTGAGAACAACATCCTGTTCTCAGACCTGCTCAACGCCGCGGGATTGCAGCCATACTGCGGGCCTGTGAACTATTCGGATGCAACGGCAGACGACCTTGCGCAGATGGGGCAGAACCTGAGGGGCAGGGCAAACAACCTGTTCAACTCGGAAGCCATTGCCGAGGCGGTGCTCAACAAGACCCAGTATAGGAAGGACCTGAAGGTGCATCTCGAGGCGGAGTCCGAATTCGGTACCAAATTCACTGCCATAGATAGCGAGTACAGCGACCTCTACGCGAAGTACGTGAAGGTGAGCAAGTACATAACTGATGAGACGCTCACGGCCGAGATTGACACCCTGAAAGCGAAGAAGGACAGCGCGAGGGACGACATCTACAGGGGCGACTATAATAAGGCAGACCTGACAATGAGGCAGTTCAACGTGCTTGCTGACACGTTCTCATCAAGAATTGAGGGCTATTTCAACAGCACCACCCAGCTTGAGGAGTATAAGGACATGGCGGAGAAGAAGCTCATTGTTGCAGAGTGGGATTTGGAGATGGACAACATACTCCTGAGCCAGCAGCTGCAGCAGGTGAAGGCAGATAAGGCGGTGCTCGATGAGAAGCTCGCCAATAAGATTATGCCCGATGAGCTCGGCAACGTGACAGGGCAGTACGGCACGATCGTATCCCAGATTGACGAGATAATACAGGTGAAGAGGGAGCATGCGCTCGACACCGTGCTGAACAAGGTGGTTGCAGCGGCCAACTCTTATTCCGACACGCTTGCAAGCGCATACGCGTCCGTGAGCGACGGCAGCTATGAGCAGAGAAAGCAGGTGAGGGAGTTCGTACTTCCCGCCACGCTCGTTATGTTCGACCTGGTTGCCATCGGCACATTCATTGCGGCGTTCATATACATGGTCGGCTCGGGCAGGATACACATGAGAAAACTGGCCGCGGTGATGTGGTCATTCATCTTCATCGCATTCTTCATGGCAATTGCGGGAAGCTCCGTTGGGTCCTACCTGCTCATAGACCAGAAGACAAACAAGGCGAGCTTTGACACGTTCTATTTTGACCTGAACGCGAGCAACACCACCGCCATTGTGCTTGACAAGAGGCCCGGCGAGATAAGCGACTCCTGCGCACAGCAGCTCAAGAATACGCTTGAGAAACAGATGAACAAGACCGTTTACCTATACTGGTACGGGATTGACAGCTGCGAGCTCAAGAATTACACCAAAGGGGCCAATACGGCCAACATGACCGGCAAGATTACCATAGAGGCATGCGATGAGAAAATGCAGAAGGCGCCAAGGATATTCCTGATGAAGGCGGATGCGGATTCCACCACGTTCTCGATAAAATACTACGCCAGCGCGGTCATTGCTGGAGGTGTGGATTACCTGCAGCAGTGCCAGCTTGGCGTGATTCTTGCGGAGTCGCCTTGAGGGGATAAGGATGGCTAAGAAAAATGAGGGATTTGAAATCCCTTCCACCTATCTGATTGCAATAGTCGCGGTGCTTTTTGTGGCAGCCGCAGTCTATATTTTCACGCAGAACAATGTTACCTATGGCGGCGAGCTTACCCTTGGGAACAAGAGCATAAGCAATTACGAGGGGAACTTCAAGCTCATGAATGCGCAGAGGGTCGCCCTGGTCATGGACAGCAGGGGGCTGACACAGGACAATAAGGTGTCCGTATACCAGTGCGGTGTCGGGTTTGCAGCATCGCTCGGGATAATCGGAAAGAATGTTACCAGCGTTGCGCTCCAGGAGGACGGGTGCTACGGCCCGCTCAATCATACCAGCATAACAAAATGCGACGAGCTCATAAAACAGGATGATTATGTTGTCCTGTTGAAGGGCGGAAGCGCGAATGCACTGTATTATGAGGACCACCTGCTGGTGGTTGTGCCCGCGAATAATACTAATGAGTGCGGGATTAAGCTGAATAATTAATTTCTGATTTTTCTTATTCGTTTTCTAAATAAATTAGCATTAGTATCTGAGCAGCGCGCCCACGCCCATGAATCCGTTTAGGAATTGGCCGCCCTCGGGCGTCTCCGTTGAGATGAATTCGATTTTTGTTCCCGCCGCCTCCGCAAGGTTCTCAAGCTCCTCCACCATGTCGTGGTCCTCGATTATATTTCCCTTGCCGCCGCAGTCGCAGGTTATCTCCTGGTTCTCTACGTTAATGTAGGTCACGCCCTCCTTGTTGCACCTCTGGCATTTGTACTTTATTCTGTGCAAATAGAGGTCTTCTGAAATGAGCAGCATGTTGACGCGCTTTGCCTCAAGCGCCTCGAGCACTTCCTTGATGCCGTAGGTTGCAAGCCCGCCCTTAACGACGTTCTCGATGAACATCTGCACGAGCTTCCGTTCAAGCGATGACTCCTGGTTTGCGATTATCTCCTCGAGTTTCTGCATTATCTCGCGGATGCCGTTCTCATCGCTGTAGCCCGTGTCAACTTTTCCCAGGACCTTTATCTGGTAGTTGAAATAGCTGCCTTCAATGAAATAGTCTTTTATCGGGCCGGGGCCGCCCACCACAACGCCCTTCATGTTCTGCACGTCGAGGAATGCCAGGCTTAAGGCCTCGCCAACCCTCTTGTAATACTCTTCCTTGCCAATTTCCACAAGGCGCTGGTAGCGTGCCGCGGACTGGCCTCCCTTGTGCGTTTTTGACGGTGCGGTCGAGTGCACGTGCCTCACTATGCGCACGTTCTTTCCTTCTAGAATTGCAATTGTCGCATCGGAGCCGTCTATTGCAAGAAGGCCGTAGGCCTCCTTTGGCTTGGTGAACACGAGCAGGGGCTCAATGAAGAATGAGGAGTCGCAGCGGTAGAGCTGTATGCCTATGGGGTCGGGAGGCACTATATAGAATAGCTTGACATCGTTCTCGCCCTGGTTTTTTGAGATGTTGCCTGCAAAGATTGCAATGCCCTTGTCAGGCGGCTGGTTGAAATGCTTCAGGAAATTAAGTATGCGCTCAAGTGCACCCAGCACATTGTTCTTTGTCTGCTTTGATTTGATGTTGCTTGCCTGCGAATATTCCGCGCGCAGCCTTCCCGAGACGTCGCCGATGGGGTATTTGGGCGGGATGTAGAGCGAGATAAGCTCCGTGCCCGAGCCGCGGATCTTGCTGAGCTCGGCTATCTTTTTCTTAATTTCACGCCTGCTTGCCTCCAGTGTCTTCTCGCCCTTATCTTCACTTGGGATATTAACCAACCCTTATTGCTTGTGCCTTGCGTGCTCCCGCTTTGAAGGCAATCGCCTCATGCGCAGGTGCTTCTCAAGGTCCATCCTGTTCCTCACAAGGTCGTAAACATTCTTCTCGCCCCTTGCTTCCAGCGTTATGTCCTCGAGCAGGCCTGCACGGTTTGGCTGGCCGCCCCTTATCACGCTGAGTTTCCAGGCCTTTGGCAGCACGTCATCATTCTCCGAGATTTCGTAAACCGCACCGTAGATATCCACGTTTGCCGCTGCAATGCCTTTCACTGTGAATGCAAAGTCCCTGACCTTGCCCATCTGAATCTTCACGTTCTCCTCTATCGCGTTGTCAATGAGGTCGCCCTGCGTTACCCTTGCGCGGTCAACCGCGGGGGCCAGGTGGCCCATCAGCTTGGCAATGGACGGGTGCAAATCCGCTGCGTGCTCGCCCTGCATCTTGCATGCGGCCGTGACCGCACCGCACTTGGTGTGGCCGAGAACGAGGATTGTCAGTCTTCCCTCCTTTGCGAAGTGCATGAGCGCATAGGCAAGCGATGCCTTGGACTCGTCCCCCAGGCCGAACACGTTGCCCGCATTCTCAATGCCGAATATCTCGCCGGGGTTTGCCTCGAATGCGTTCATGTCAACCCTTGAGTCTGAGCAGAATAGCACCACCAGTGGCGGGTTCTGCCCCTCCCTGAGCTTTTCCAAAAGTTCTTCACGGTACTGCGGTTCGTTTACCATCCATATCACCAGTAAAATAGCTATAGGCCTTTTGATATCTTGAACATGAGCAGGTCCCTGCGGCACTGCTCCACTAGGGAGCGCGCCACGTCAAGCTTCCTGCGGAAGCCCGGGAGCGTTGAATTGGAAAATCGGAGCGGAAGCAGGAGCTCGTAGGCCTCGCTCATGCCCTCAAAAAGAATTGTTGCCTTCTTGTAGTCGTCCTTCCTCATGTGCTCTATAATCTCCCTGCGCAATTCTCCGAGCGCATCACTAAGACCGAGCAGATATGCATCGGGAGGTATGTTTAGCGATTTGTAATCCGGAATGGGAGTGCCCTCGAGCATGTGCAAAAGGATGAGCGCCTCGGTGTATTCCTGCTGCGCAACCTGCACGCAGGAGTGGTCGAGCTTGCTGAAGCCGTTGATTGTGGGCTTGATATCGTCGAGCATCTTCTTCGACTCGGCGGTTTTTCCCGCGTGCGCAAGCTGCATCGCCCTGCCGCAGATGCGCACCGCCTCTTCTGACTTGCTTCTAATCTTTAGGTAGGAGCCCTCCTTTTTTGTGAGCTCTGCGCTCGCGTTTTCAATAATGCCTGAAATCCCTGTCATAATGGAGAGAATTAGAGTGCTAAACATTTAAATAAAAAACGAGTGATTATAGTTCATGCAAAGAATAGGTATCGCGTCGTTGTTGGTAATGCTATTCATATTTTCATCCGCTTATGCGGCCTGCTCCTATGTTCCTTCGTTTACAGTTACGGGTGATTCGGTTACTACGCTGTTCCCCAATGCGGGCGATATGGAGAAGTTCGGCTTTTCCATCGAGAGCACTGAGCCATATAGCGGGGTTATGCAAATCTATATTGAAAAGGGCGGGATTAGGTACCCGCTGAAAGAGGAAACTGTTTATATCACGCCTGGAATTAATGGATTCAGCTATGAATTCCAGGTCCCGCAGACGCTAAGCACGGGCGTGTATCTTCTGCACGTGAAGGCGGACGGATTTGACTACAGAATGCCCCTGGTTGTGAATGGCACTACTGAAAACGAAACCATCTGGACCGAGGAGGGCCTTGAGAATATTACTATAAGCGTAAAGAGCGATGCGCAGGTTAACGTGAAGGTCGAAGAACAGTTCTCCGATGGAAGGGCGTCCAATAAGCAGTATGCTGTTTTGCCGATTGATGGGATTGCAACTGTTACTGAGAAAGTGTGCAACGACTGCAAATTGAGCATTGTTACAAGCTCTGGGGGAACGCTTGCACAGGTCCAGAGGAGCTATGGCGATTATACGGAATCATACGTGAAGGTTATCGAGCTGAGCAAGAACAAGGTGGCACTTGAGACGTGCGCATCCGCCGGCTATGATGCCTATCTTGACGGCGAGAGTAAGGGAAGGATGGTGGGCATTGGAAGGCTCGAGAAGGAATTGCAGGGCGGATATGAGAGCGTTGATGTGAAGATGTCTGACAAGGGTACAATACTTGAGAGAAAGGTGGACCTCGGTGCCTTCGTATCGAAGAACATTACCACTGCAGTGAAGATCACTGCAAAGACGCCGTTTACGATTGCGGTTACCGCGACCGATGAGTTCGGCAGGGATGCGGAAAGCGACGGCGAGATTTCAATAACAGATGAGAAGGGAAATACCGTTTACATGAAGGCATCCTTCATCGGGCAGATGGAGAAGAAGGTCAACCTGGCGGACGGGAAATACACTGTAGCATACAACGGAGTGGCCACGACGGGCGAGGCGAAGGCGATTGTGCCCGAGCAGAAGCCCCCAGAATCGCAGCCGTTTGAGCTCATACCGAAGGACCTGGTGCCCGTCATTACGGTTATCCTGCTGATTACGCTCTTCATCATAATCGTCGTATGGACGAGCAGGTGGCGCAAGGCGGAGCCCCGCGGCAAGCGCCAGTTGAGATGAAAACGTTTAAATAGCGAAGAAAAGAAAGATTAGACGTATGAATAAGGAAAAAGAGGAGATAAAATGCTCAAAGGGAATGCGCAGGTGGAAAAGGCCGCTGGCGGCGTTCCTTCTTGCCGCAGGAGTTATGACGGCGGCACCGAGTATGGCATATGCAGAATCGGAGGTTGTTAAGATGGGTGAACTGATAGAGATGAGGGAAGAAAAGAAAGTTCCGCAAATACTCAACGTAAAGGCAAACACAGACCACGGCAACTGCGTGACTGTGATGAGCACATTCATCAACAAGGACGCGACCAAGCAAGAGAGGGTTGAGGCTGCAAAAGCGCTCAATGCTCTCCTGAAGTCTTGGGACAAGGATAAGATTGTGGAAGGAATCAAAACTCTTGCGGAAAGAATCAACAAAGATAAAGAGCAGATTAATCTCCCTGCCAATCAAATTAGCTCCCTCATCAATAATTTGAATGCCCTGGCAAAAGCAGTGGAAGGTACAGACAAAGTGAAATGGATTGATGGGATAGGCATTACTGCGTTAAGGGAAAATGTCATGGAAAAAGTAACGCTCAAGGGAAGCAAGGAGAAATCTGACGCTCTGGAAAAAGCTGCAGATTTGGCTGGAAAGGGAGAGAAATACATTCGCGATTTATACCTATACTCTTTGGCAGTGGGCATTGTCTCCATGCCGCAAGTCAGCAATGAGCAAAGGGACAATCAACTTACACCACAAGATTGGGAGTTCAAAACAAAGGGTTTTTTTGGAGAGGTTGAAAATGCACAAAAAATTTACAACGTAATCAGAAGCATTTCTAAACCCTATACCTCGCAAGCATCGGCGGCGGAGGGAAGAATTCTTTTTTCTGAATCTGTTGGAATGCGTCCAGTAGATTTCATGGAGCGCCCGGAGTTTTCAAATTTGCTCTATGGCCTTGTTCCAACGCAATTTGGAGGCGTTATGATTGAGAGCCCCCCACAAATGGCAGATTGGCTATTAAGAGCAGGTTATGTAAGCGGTAAGAATGATCGTGAAAAGAAGTACAATGCCTATAATATGGCCAAGGATATTAGTGATGGCAAAAAAACAATCGAAAAAGGTAGTGGAATCCTTTATACTGAGAACAACTATCTCTATGCTTATGCAGAAAGGCTCCTTTTCTCTTCTGAAGGATATGCATTTTACAAGACTACGCTAGACACGTTCAATATTCCACCTTCAAAGTTTAGTGAGGTTTCAGAAATCGCAGGTGGATGCAGTACAATAGAGGAGGCAAGAAAAAAACTTGGGGAAAAGGGATGGAGCGATGAGCAGGTCCGTGTTCTTATGCCCATTGCCAAGGCAGTGCTTAATCTAAAAGAGGGCGTAAATCAAGCGGTGTTCGGTATGAACCAGCATCTTGTTACAGCCCATGCGGAAGTGAAATGGATAAAGCTTATCCCTGGAACAGAAAAATGGTCCGCGGCCGTTGGGCTTGGGGTTTATTCCCTAACTGGAGAGAATCTTCCCGGTTATAATGTTGGTGCGATTCAAACCAGGCCTGTCGGGGAGATATATGGGGAGATTCGTTACGATTATTCAACCAAAACCGGCGCATATCTAAGAACTTCAACGCTCTGGGACGTTGCAGGTGGCGTCGAGGACTTTGGCAAGGAATTGGAGCCAAAATCGCTCACCTATACCGCACACGCTGGCGGAGAAATAAGGCTTACCTACCTGGGATTGAACCAACAGGCAATTTCCGGTGGAACGGGTGTCGAACGGGGAAGGTATGCAACAACAGTTCCGTGGAAAGCCACTGTAAAGCATTACTGGGGCACAAAAGACCAGCATTCAATCGGATTAGGATATGCCGGCGCCCTTACTGTGTATGATGTCCAGACAAAGATGGAGGACTATCTTAAAGCCAGCAATATGACTGATTATAATGGCAGGGATCAAGTGGTCACGGATGTTGTTTCGGGTGTACCGACACGTGCGTGGAGGCACATGTTCGGGCCGGAATATACGTATTCCACCAAAAAGGCCAAGATATACGTTGGCGGCAAGGGTGGATGGGCAGATTACGCAAACCAAAAGGTGCCTGCTGCAACCGGAAATATAGGCACATCGATACAGGTCAGTGAGGACTGGTCTCTGAGGTTTGACTTCAGCATCATGAAGTATTGGAAATGAGGTGTTAATGTGAAACCCGCTGTATTCATCATTGCAATCATCGCGCTGTTCTCGCTTGTATGCGCTGCTACGGAAAGCGAGAGCTATTCATATGAGGTGGAAAACTGGCGTGTGCCCTCTTACATAAATGCGAACATACAGCAAACTCTCAATGAGGTAAATCCTGGCGGGGCAGGGACATATGTAGTGGTTTGCGTCGGGGATAAAAAGAACCTAAGAGAGTACGTAGAATACTCTGCCGTCTTTCCTGATGATGCAGAGATAAAAAGCTACTGTGACAGGCATACAAAAACTCCCAATGGAGATGATGATCCCTACAATTGCGATCCAAGCAAATACACGCGCTCAAGCAATTATGGCATTGGCGGAAATATCGCATTCCTGAGTGATTCGGAATATAACACAGTTGTAAACGATGCCAATTTGGATTATTACGTCCAAGAAAGCACCATTAAATCCGCATCTAAAAACGTTATCAACAAGATTACAAAAAATACTGGGTATGCATGGCTCTATGCAATTGATGGCGGGACTTCCGTACAATATGCAAAAGGCGTTGGCGGCATCGGCTGTGATGGAACGTACAGGGTGCGGGTTACAGCACCAGATGGTTCTTCCAGCACTGTGAGCTCAGGCAATATTAGTGATTTTGGGTCGGCTCTAAACTATGAATTCAAAAACCCAGGGTATTATGAGGTTGCTTACACAACCACAATAGAGGATTGCACAGCATTCTTCAAAGAACAGTTCAAAGATGGTGCCACGAACATTGTGCACCCATTTCAATACAAAACCGATGGCCCAAGCTCATTTGGAGTTACAGAGCATGTGAAATTCAATGTTGTCAACGCACAGACTTCCAGCTTGGACCCGGTAAACCCGACAATAGACCAGGTTGTAGATTCAAACGGCATATTTGTGCCCAAGACATTGCAGGAGGAAAAGCAGGACACGTTCACCATAAGATTCAAGCTCGAGAATAAAGGGCAGTCTGATGTCACGCTCACGAAATTGAATAATCCAATCGACCTTACCAGCCCACAGATTAAGATTAATAGTGTCAAGATAGTTAGACCAACTGTGGGAAATGGCGTGACAGTGCATAAGGGCGAGTCTGTTGAGGTTGTAATGGAAGTGACCGCAACACCGCCAAAGGGCTCTAAAGGCAAGCACCAATTGGAGATTGATTATGCGTATGAGGCGTCTGCGATAGGTATATGCGCAGGGGCTGGCACAGATGCTAAGACTGGAAAGGTTCATGTCAACATTGATGTTGTAAAGGACCAAGTTCCACAGGACCATCTTCATTTGAATGTGCTCGTTGCGCCCTCCACAATAGACACAGCGAACTATGCGAAGCTGGCGAACGTGAAGGTTTACGGCACGGTTTATCTGGACAATAATGTGATACCCCCTAACGGTGCGGATGTTACGCTTATTGAGATAAGAAAAAGGACGTGGCCGACCGGATGCACTCCGGGACAAATGGGTTGCCCAATGAGTCTCGTCACTTGCTATAGTGCCCCTAAATTGCAGGTTAAAACAGATGTCAATACGGGCGCCTACAGCTTTGATAATGTGCCTCTTAGCTGCAAAATCGGTGCGGATCAGATTGGCACGCTTGAGGCAACCGTATCAGCGGTGTATGAGACATATACGGTTGGCCCTATAATTGGCACATCGTCAATCAACACTGCGATACCGGACCCGACCTGTGTGCTTACCTATAAGAGAGTGCCCAGCACCACTGAAGAAAAGTACAAGTTTACAATAAGGATTAACCAATGGCAGGACATCTTCAGCAAAAAGAGCGCAAACGTTGACTGCGGCGATGGGGTAAGCGGGGAAAAGGACGTATCAGTTAATGATAACACTTTTGAGTGCTCATATGGCTCAGAGCTCACGCCGGAACAGTCTAGGACTGCCGTATATACGCTTGAGTATACAAAGGCTGATGGACAGAGTGAACCTTACCCGAAGACGATATGTACCACGAGCGTTGGAATGTGCTACTTCCAGCTAGGGTAGATAATTTTCCTATTTCTTTTATTCGTTTGTTTTTGCCTAGCCCCTAATTAGAAAAGTGGTCCTGTAGACGCGCTGGCCTTCCTTCACGCCATAGAGCTTGTTGGATGTGACGGGCTTGAAGTTTAGTGCCGAGAGTATTGTTGCCACCGCGGCCTTGCTGCCCACGTAGATGTCAAGCCCTTCCTTAAGCATCTCTGTTTTCGGGATAAACGTGAGGCGCTCAAGATGGGCTATAATCTTCTCAGCGAAAACGCTGTCGTGCGCATACTTGCCGCGCAGCTGGATTATTGCCTCATAATAGCCGGCGGATCTCTGCGAGCAGATGTTGCATATTGAGTCCTTCATCCTAAGCGGCACGCGGAACTCCATGTCAAGCTTGTCGAGCTTGTCATACTTAACAACAATCTGCCTACCCTCAATCCACACGTCCGGAGTCCCGAACTTCTTGTTCTTAAGCTCGTGCGCGATTGCCACCTCGGCCGGTGTGGTCCACGCAGTGAACCGCTCCGTACCGCAGCTCTTGCACTTGTAAATGGTGATTTTGGCTGGAAGCGCGGGCATGTTCATTGAAAGATAGCAGTCAATGCAGAAGCTGCCCATAAACTTCTTCTCTTCCACAGTGGAACCGCATCTTGGGCATTGCTTTGACATGTTATTACCTACAAATATCATTCTTTCTGCACAGCCATTATTTATTTCTTTTTGGAGCGCAAGTCATCCAGTATTTTCTTTACTGAAGACAGTGAAATTTCCGATTCCTTATCCTTGAAATAATCGTATATCCTGGCCGCCTCTTCGGGCGTTGCACCGGACATGAGCGCGAGCGTTTTTGAGTGCAGGCGCATGTGCCCCTTGTTTATGCCCTCCTGTGTGAGCGCGCGGAGCGCTGCGAAGTTCTGCGCAAGGCCTACCGCTGCTGCAACGCTGCAAAGCTCCGGGGCGGATTTGGCCTGAAGAATCTTGTCTAGGCAGATGCGCGCAACCTTGTGGTTGGTGCCGCTGCCAACTATTCCGAGGGAGAGCGGGAGCTCTATTTCTCCTGCAAGCTTTCCATTCTCCATATAGTAGTTAGTAAGCGGGCGGTAATTTGAATTATAGCTGGCATATGCGTGCGCTCCTGCCTCAACGGAACGGGTGTCATTTCCGGTTGCGAGCGCAAGGCTTGAGATGCCGTTCATTATGCCCTTGTTGTGAGTCACCGCGCGGAACATGTCGTTCTCCGCAAGGGACTGCGCATCAATAACATCCTGCGCGAGCTTCAAATCAGAAGTGAAATATGCCTTCGCCTTTGAGATGCGCTTTATTGAAAGGTTCGAGAGGATGCGCATGTTGACGCGGCCTCCTGCGATACTTTGGACTAATGGCGCTAGGGATTCGGCAACCTTGTTGATGGTGTTCGCGCCCATTGAGTCGCGCACATCAACGGAGAAATATGTGATGAGCGATTGCCCGTGCGGGGTCTTGAACGTGCGCGCCCAGATGTCGCGCGCACCGCCGCCGCGCTCTCTCATCGTCGGGATGGAATCGTCAATGTGTGCGAGCAGTTCCTTTTTCTTCGCGAGGATTGCATCCGCGGCGTTAGGGCTTGAATCGACAATGTGTATTTCACCAATCATGATGGGGTCGGATGAGGATGCGGTGAACCCGCCGAACTCACGCGCCATCTTTGCGGACTTGGATGCTGCCGCAACCACGCTCGGCTCCTCACCTGCCATGGGAATGAGATAGTCGCGGTTATTAATGCGGAAATTGGTTGCGATGCTGAGCGGAAGTGAGTAGAGGCCGATGACGTTCTCGCGCATCGCATCCGCCTCTTCCAGTGAAAGCCCGCCGGAAAGCATTTGCGATGTATCGGAATCGGAAAGATTCAGCATCTCCTTTAGATGTGAGAGCCTGTCTTTTGGCGGCTTTGAATGAAAACCAGAAATGTCGGATTGCATCCCATTACCTGAGATATTTTTTGGCCGCCTTCACCTTATAAAGCTTGTCAAGCTCCGTTGAAAGGTCGTAGAACGGCAAGTGCCGAATTTCAATGTTGGTGCGCGAGGACAGGTCCGCTGCGGAATAGGGCAGCACTTTGGCGGATTTCTCCAGCTCAAGCACGCGTTTCCTGAGTTCCTCAAACGAGCCCATCCATCAGCACCCTATCCGATTATGTCTTCCACGCTGCCGCCTTTCTCAACAATCTGCAGTAGTGAATCCCTGTTGTTGTAATACTCGGCAACAACGCGGCCCACCTTTTCAACATCGTTGCAGTTCTGCTTTATCATGAAATTGATGAGCCTCGATTTCTCCGCGATGTCGGAATTCATCTCCTTCTGCGTCATGCCAGTGTAGAGCGCAATCCTGTCCGCGAGCGCCGACAGGTCATCAATCTTGTCAAGCTTGTCGGTGCGCGGGTTCCACCTGTAAATTACCTTCTGCTTGCCGCGGTCGTCAACCTCTGCGACTTCAAACGTCCTGCGCAATCCCGTGCGGCGGTTCCTGTACTGGACAACGATAAGGTCGAGTGCGCTTACCATCGATTGCGGTATGTCAATGGGCGGGTTGGTAAGCCGTGATATGGTCTGCTCCGCATTATCCGCGTGCAGGGTCGCATATACAGAGTGCCCGGTGTGCATTGCCTCAAATAGGATTTCCGCCTCGCGCTTGCGGCGCACCTCTCCAACAATGATGCGGTCGGGCCTCATGCGCAGCGAGTTCACGAGAAGGTCGAGCATCTCCACTTCACCCTTGCCCTCCGGGTTGGCGAGGCGGGTTGATAGCGGCACCCACTGCAAAAATGACGGGAGGTAGATTTCCCTCGTATCTTCAATGCTGATAATGCGCTGGTTTGGCGGGAACAGGGTTGACAGCGCGTTGAGGAAAGAGGTCTTTCCGCTGCCCGTTCCCCCTGAAACCAGGATAGACAATTCGTTCTGGATGCTTATCCAGAGCAGCGCCATCACGTCCGCGGTTACCGTGCCGGACTGGACGAACATTGACGGTGTCCACGGGTTGCGCGCGAATTTCCTGATTGTGATCGTGTTGCCGTTTGTTGAGATTGGGAACAGGGTCGCATTGACACGGTCCCCGGTTGTGAGCCTCGCGTCCATGAGCGGGTTGAGCAGGTTAATCTGCCTGCCCACGCGGCGGCCTATTGCCGAGGCATAATCCTGGATTGATTTTTCCTCCTTAAGCATAATGTTCGTGAGGCACCAGCCGTGCTTCTTGTGGAACACCCAGATGGGCTGGTTTGCGCCGTTCACCACGATTTCCTCGAGATTCTCATCGTGCAGGAAGGGCTCCAGGTCCCCAATCCCCAATGTGTACTGCATCAGGTATGCGGAGAGCACCTTGAGGTTCTCTGGTGGCAGGTTGGGGAAATGCCTGAGAAGTACCTTTGCGGTCTTGGAGAAGAACTGGTCGCGCACATACTTGTTCTTCTGCGAATCGAGCATCTCGGATATGTCAATGTTGACCTCGCCCACAAGCTCGCCGCGGATTTGCGTATCCAGGATGAGCTTGGTGCCTTCGGCAAGGCCGGGAATCTTGATTGAGTAATAGGGGACGAAGAGGCCGGACTTGTGCGAGACCTGCACCTCTATCTTCATGCCCTCGACATCAAGATAATAGGTGTCAAGGGTTTCATCCTTCGTCAGGGTTTTTCCGTTTATTTTCATGTGAACACCGGGGGCTATTTCTTGGACTCTTTCGCATCCTTAATCCTCTTCATGAGATCGACAAGCTCCTGCCGTTTCTGCTCCATCAGCGTGACCTCGCGCTTCGTGTCCTTTATCTTCTCTTTCGCTTCCTCAAGCTTCTTGCCGACGTCTTTCCCCGCCATGGGCGAGACCTCTATCTTAATGGCCTGCAGCTCCCTCATGAG
>CAILAH010000054.1 GCA_903832205.1 uncultured Microcaldota archaeon
GTGACAGTGGGCTTTTTTGGCTTCCAAGGCACAAAGACCTGCGTATTTCATGAAGCCCACAGTCTTGTGGAATTTTTCAACCGCGAGAACAACTGCAAGGCAAGGATAATTACGCCCAAATTGGCTGATGCAATATTTTATGCACATGCCGGCTCTATGCCATTGATTACCAGAAATAACAATTCAGACGAGCGCAAGTTCTTCTATGAATATTCCCCTTTTATGACCAACGCAGTCATCGCATACGAGTCAGGCAACGAAGCGTTCGGCAAGGAAGTCGTATTCGGCGACATTCCCCGCATAGTTCTCGCCACGGGCAGGTATGCAGGCAGCAAGAATATCGCACTATTTGTGCCCGATGTAACCATAAGCGACATTAAGATATCAGGCAAGGACGTGGTGGTCGATGTTCCAGATTCCCGCATAATTGTTGTTGACCAATTTCCCTTGGAAAGCGGCAATTGCATGCGCGATGATGCAACGGCAATCCCTCACGGCGTAGGGGTTGATTTGGACGCAATACACCTAACGCGCTATTTGGGCCGTAATAACTTCTCAGCTTACGTGGGCCCGGTTGCCTATAGTGCAGGCTCTGAATTCAATGAGGATGGCATCATTCTTGCTTTCAGGCCCGGCCGCTTATATGGCGTGCCCCTTGAGCTCAATGAGGAATTACTGCAATTGACGAAGTAATCTTGCTATATTTTATAAATTATCATGGCAAATTTACCCCATGACTGAATTCGTATGGAAAATAGGCGGAGAGGCGGGATTCGGGATTATGGGCTCGGGCCTTCTCTTCGGCAAAGTATTCACAAGGACCGGCTATTATGCTCACATATATTCCGAGTACCCATCCCTGATTAAGGGCGGGCATAATACCACACTGGTGCGCCTTTCAGAAAAGCACGTTGACTCGCCAGTGCTCACCAATGACCTTGTTGTTGCACTCAATAAATTCGCGGTGGAGGCGCACATGCCCCACATGTCAAAGAGCGGCGGCATCATCTATGATTCCAAGGACTCAGATATTAAGGACCTGAAAATTCCCGCAGGAGTCCAGCTCTACGATGTCCCCATGTTAGAGCTCGCGCAGAAGGCGGGCGGCGACATGCTGATGCGCAACACAGTTGCTATTGGCGCATCCCTTGCTCTTCTCGGCTATCCCGTTGAGCATTTCAGTGACATCATTAAGGAGACATTCGGAAGAAAGGGCGGAGCAATCGTTGACATCAACATCAGCGCCGCAAAGAACGGCTACGATTACATTAAATCAAAATACGATGTCTCAAAATTCCCATTCAAATTTACGCCCAAACCAAACTCGGAGCGCAAATTAGTGATGACCGGAAACGAGGCAATAAGCGCGGGCGCAATACAGGCGGGCGTGAAATTCTTCGCAGCCTACCCGATGACTCCCGCATCATCCATCCTCCACTACATGGCAGCAAAAGAGTTCGAGCATAACATAGTGGTGAAGCACTGCGAGGATGAGATCGCTGCGATGAACATGATTGCAGGCGCAGCGTTCGCGGGCGTGCGCTCAATGACTTCCACATCAGGCGGCGGGTTCTGCCTCAAGGTTGAGGCAATAGGAATGGCTGCAATGTCCGAGACTCCAGTTGTTGTCGTCCTCTCACAAAGGACAGGCCCCAGCACCGGCCTGCCCACCTGGACCGAGCAGGCTGATTTGCGATTCGCAATTCACGCATCACAGGGCGATTTCCTGAAGGTGGTTCTTGCGCCGGGCGATATGGCGGAGGCGTACAACGTCACGCAGAAAGCATTCAATTTGGCGGAGAAATACCAAATCCCCGTGATAATCCTCTCAGACAAATATCTCTCTGAAAGCTACTCTTCAGTTGACCGCTCGGAACTTAAGGCAATCCCAATAGAAAGGGGAAAGCTCATAACGAAGGACATGAAGCCGCTCGCGCAGATGGAGAGGTTCAAGCGCTACGAGTTCACCGATGACGGCGTCTCTCCGCGCCCCATCCCCGGCGTAATCGGGGGCGAGCACATCGCATCCTCCTACGAGCACTGGGAGAACACGTTCAGCACCGAGCATTTCGAGACGCGCAAGAAAATGGTTGACAAGCGCGCCAGGAAAATAACTCTTCTTGAAAAAGAGCTCGAGCCCCCAACGCTCCACGGCCCCAAGGATGCCGAATTGACACTGGTATGCTGGGGCTCGCAGAAAACCCCCGTCTTTGAGGCAATCGATAAGCTCAACGCTGAAGGGCTTAAGATTAATGCTCTACATTTCGTTTACGTGCACCCGCTTCCTAAGAAGGGGATTGAGATGCTCAAGGCCGCAAAGAAGCTGGTGATTGTTGAGAACAACAGCACCGCGCAGTTCGGCGGCCTGCTGAAGGAGCACGCGGGCGTCTCGTTCGTTGGCAGCATACTCAGGTATGATGGCAGGCAATTGTTCCCGGAGGACGTGCACACGCACGCCAAGAACATACTCCAGGGAAAGGAGAAGGACGTTGCCGTGGTGGACAAGGAACCTGTTGAGTTCTACACCGCGCGCTTCGTGAGGTGATGATGATGGCAACTATGGCAGATTTCGGTACCAGGGAGACGCCGCAATGGTGCCCGGGATGCGGTGACTTCAACATACTTACGGCGGTACGTGCCGCGCTTGCAAAAACCGGCAAAGAAACGCACAATACAGTGGTAGTTTCTGGCATCGGGTGCTCAGGAAAGACGCCGCATTACATACGCACGTACGGCTTTGAATCACTGCACGGGCGCACCTTACCAGTAGCTACTGGCGCAAAGCTCTCCAACCGCAAGCTCACGGTCCTGGCAATGGGTGGTGACGGGGACGGCTACGGCATCGGCCTCAACCATTTGATGCACACCTGCCGCAGGAACATGGACATGACCTACATCGTGCATGATAATGAGATTTACGGGCTCACAACCGGCCAGGCATCGCCCACCAGCATGAAGGGCATGAAGACAAAATCAACGCCGCACGGCCTGATTGAGCTTCCAATCCATCCGCTTGCCCTTGCAATAACATGTGATGCGACATTTGTTGCCCGCGCGTACACCGGCAACATCCCGCATCTCACCAATATTATTGCGGAAGGCATACAGCACAAGGGCTTCTCACTGATAGATGTCCTCCAGGTGTGCCCCTCCTGGAACAGGATTAATACGCCCGACTGGTTCAGGACGCGCATCTACGACCTGCAGAAAGAGGGCCACGATTCATCCGATAAAACCAAGGCGTATGAGAAGGCGCTTGAGGACATCAACTCCGGCTACGAGAAGGTCCCCATCGGGATCTTCTACAAGGCGCAGAGGCCCACCTATGATGATGAGCTTCCGCAGCTCAAGGACGCCGAGCTCGTTAACCAGGATATCACAAAGGTTGACATGAGCAAGACGCTTGCAGAGTTCGAGTAGGTTTAATGAGGTTGGATGCATGGCAAGGAGTTCAGGCAAACAGGTTGCAATGGCCAAAGGCGCCAGCAAGGCCGCTCTCTTCTGCCCCTTCTGCAGCAACAAGGATACGGTAATTGCCTCCAACCGCTACGCCTATGTAATCCACGACAAGCACCCTCACGTTGAGGGCCATTTGCTCATTATTCCCAAAAAGCATTTTGACAGCATAATGGGGATGGACGACAAGACGCTCTGCGCCACCCTGAGGCTCGCAAAGGAGATGGAAAAACGCCTCGTAGAGCGCCTCCACGTGAAGGGCATAACCCTGAGGCAGAACTGGGCCCCCTTTTTGGATGAGAGCCATTTGGTGGTGCGCCACGTGCATTTCCACCTCATCCCCCGCTCCCTAAACGATGGCCTCTACTACAAGGTCGGCCGCATCCCGCTTTCTCCCGAGAGAAAGGCCACTATAATTAGGACTTTAAATAGGGCCAAATATCCCAATATGAAGTAAGAGATGACTAAATGGGTAATTATTACTTTGATATTGAAACAACAGGGTTGGATCCGAAGAAGAATAAAATTATCACTATACAATATCAAGAACTTGACAGAAAGACTGGCGAGGCTATCGGCAAGCTGATAATCCTGAAAGAATGGGAATCTTCAGAACGAGAAATTCTCGAAAAATTCTTGCAGGAATCTGGCATTAATGATAGTTATGATTTCAGATTTATTCCAACTGGATACAATCTCAATTTCGAGCATAATTTTTTGAAAGAAAGAACTGCACTACATAGTTTTACTCCGCTTGATATTCTGAATAAACCCTACATAGACCTGAGGGCTGTTGGGATACTTATGAATCATGGAGAGTTCAAAGGATCGGGGCTTGATAAAATATCTGGAAAACCAACCGATGGAAGCAATGTGCCAGTATGGTATAAAAAGAAGGAATACGGGGCAATAGTTGAATATGTTGAAGCTGAAGCCAGGGAGTTCATAAAATTTAATGCTTGGCTCTACAAGGAAATGCCAAATTGCCTTGAGAAATTCAAGAGTGAAGTATTAGAAAGGAGCCTTGCACCTTCAGTCGATTCTGCACCTAAAGCTTGAATTTTCTTATAATCTGTTTTTCCTGTTCAGATAATCGAATTATAGCTATTTCAAGCTTCTTCTTTTTCTTCTCATATTTCTGGCACTCCTTTATTATTTTCAATCTTGTCTTATCACTAGGATAGGGGATTTCAACATCTCCTATTGTATCAGAATTTAATGTATATCCTTTTGTTGCTCTCTGAGCAAATGGGACATAATCAATAGTTGGTAGAATATAGTAAAGGTATTGCGTGAGATATTTATCTTTCTCATCTTTTGGAATGAGAGTCGCTATGGCTTCATTTGTATACAAGTCTTTGCCAGCAAATCCAACCCGTCCAATTGTCAATTTAAAGCTGAACAATAGAGTCTTAGCAGAGATTTTTTTCGCTGATGATTTTTCTGCTCCATCATCAGTTATCTTCTCTTCAGTATCTAATATCATCTTATCTTTCATATCACTGATTTTGACCCATAAATTTTCACCAC
The DNA here is from genome assembly GCA_903832205.1 of uncultured Microcaldota archaeon. GTDB lineage: Archaea > Micrarchaeota > Micrarchaeia > CAILAH01 > CAILAH01 > CAILAH01. The sequence continues at coordinate 4,987 of CAILAH010000054.1, forward strand.
CCCAATAAGCGGGGTTATTTCTTGAGGGAGTCCCTCCAATGCTTGGAGGTTCGCAAAGGTCGCTTAACAATTTAATTGGTGATTTGTATGCAGTTTTTTTCTTGTAAGTGTTCATAGTCAATTTGTAGTTGTTGTTTCGTATAACATTAAAATCAACCAAAAAAGAATGTGTCGAATCTTTTTTTTCATTCCATAACTCTCTCAATAATGGAATATCGTTATCCTCTATGGGCGGTCTGCCTTTTTCGCTTCCTGTTTTTTTGAAGCCATCATTTATCAAGTCAAAGAACCATACACTCTTTGTCTGTTTTCCTTTTTCGAAAATTATAATACTGGTTGGTTGTCCAGTATATGGTTTGAATACAAAGGGATCTAATTGAATTACCGCAAGAACATTGCATTTTGTCAAAAGAATCTTTCTGACGTCAATATACTCCTTACTTTTATCGAACAAGAGGCCGTCGGGAACAACCACAGCAGCTCTGCCCTTCACTATTAAAGCTTCAATAACATGCTTTAAAAAAACGGGATTTGCGTCTTTATTCTTAAAACCGTAAAGATGCGGGTATTTAGTCGTCTGTGAAAAAGGGAAATTAGTTAGAACGACATCAAATTCTCCATTCACCGGGTTTTCAAGAGAATCCATCTGTTTTATATTTGTGTGCCCATCGCCGATTATTATCATATTCATTTTTGCTATTTTTGCTGTTCCAGTTATCTCTCGCCCCCAAACTGTTTTTTCTTCAAGAATCTTCGTATTTTGTTTTGTATTCTTCACTTTTTTCTTTA
>CAILAH010000055.1 GCA_903832205.1 uncultured Microcaldota archaeon
AGAGGAACAGGCGATACGGAATACCCTTCACATTATGGTCGGCGCGGGAGCGGAGGATTACATATTCATGCCGAGCGAAACGCTCGATGACCTATTTGTAAAAAAATCGTTTAAGAAATACAAGAGCACCGAGGATTACGCACGCAACATGGTTCCTTTCAGTGAAAGGGATCCTGAAGTGCCGAGCATGCTGAAAAGCATGTTCTGGCTTGTCGCCAAAGCTTGGAAGAAGCTTACCGGCGGGGATATCAACGATGACATCATCAACAGGCCGTACATGGCGCACTTCTATGATAACTCCCGCGAAAAGAACGATCGCGGGCTCAATGTGCAAAATGACGAAATAAAATTCCAGAGTGCGCTTGACAGGTTCAAAAGTTACTGGAGACTTGCGACAAGCTACTATCAGAAAGGAGAGAAAAGCAAGGCGTATGTTGCCCTCGGGCACATGGTGCACCTCGTTTCGGATATGCACGTGCCGGCGCATGTGCACAACGACATTCACGGGCCCACCGCCTTGCTCGGGAAGCCTGACTCGCTTGAGCAGTGGACAAAGAGGGCCGATTACCCGCACATTCAGCGCGGCGAAGAGGACATGAACATTAAAATCTGGAGCAGCGCCACGCTTGCGCCGCCCACCCCCGATGTCACTTGGGGGCCTGAAAATATCAATGAGAAGATAGACTTATTCATGAATGGCATTGTGACAAAGACCAGGCAGTTCAAAAGCGTTGATGCGGAGGGTGATGCGCCCGGCCAAAAGATAATTTCACGAAAAGGGCTCAATGATGATGAGTGCTACAACCAGGCGGCACTGCTCATTCCAGCGGCTATCCAGAATTCCGCACAGCTAATTGCGAATTTCATGGATTACCAGAGAAGGCTAGTGGCAAAAGAAAGGGAGCAGGAACTTGCGGGAACAAGCGTGTAATTAACTCTTATAGCAAATTGCATTTGATTTGCAATTTGCTAGCTAGCAAAACACATAATGTGCAAACGCCAAGGCGTTTGACATGTCAAAATCGTAAAGCGATTTTGCACAAAAGCCCACAAATTAATGTGTTTTGCTATTATATTGTTTCCCGGCTATTTCTCAACATGGCTAAAAGAGAGCGCTTTAGCATGGAACAGGCCAGGGAAATTGGCACTGCGATTGGCATTGACTGGAAAAATGCAAGGTTCAGCCTATGGCAGTTCTGGAGGGGCCTTCACGTTGAATTGGAGCACGGAAAGGAGGACGCTAGGACAAATGTGACTAATGATGATTCGCACACGACTGGAAGGATAGCGTGGGCGCACCTCAATGAGATTCCCGATTATTACACCCGGCTTGATGGGATGGAAAAGAAGGCCGAGGCATATTGGGACAAGAAGCAGAAAACGCCAAAGCATGGCAAGGCCGCAGTAGCCAAAAAATTAACGCTGAGGAAGACTGGCAAAAGGATGAAAGCAAAACCTGGTAAGTCAAGTGCAAAGCCGCACCACAAAAATAAAACGTCAAAGAATTCCGGAAATAATAGGGTGCTCAATTGACGCAGAAACTCTCACAACTCAATTCCATATTCCTTATCCTGCTGCTGCTGATAGGCGCTTGTGCAATCAGCCTAAGCATATTTGACCTGTTTGTGCTGCCTGCCCTTCTGCCCAATGAGAGTGCCACGGCACAGCTGATGGCCGTTCCCATGGGGCTTGACGCATCAATTGATTATCCGTCTGATATTTACATGCCGCAGGATTCCCCCTATGTAGTTGATATGACTATTGATACACCCGCAATACAGGATGGTGAAACGATAAATGTATACATAGTCGCGAATGACAAAATACGCGAGGTCTATGAGTGCCTCCCAAGCGATGAGGAAATAACCTTTGTTGGCAGGACGCAAATATTTTGTCCCGTTGAGATTTCTCATGCATATATTGTGCAGGAACAGGTTATGCTCTATCCGGTTCTTGAGCATTACATTGACGGGCCGATTTACAGGTCGGCCCCACTATCCATGTCCATCAATTGGGATGACTATGACTCGCTGTTCTGGGGCTATTCGATTATGATGTTTTTCTTTGCGGTTATCGCGCTCGTCTTCATGACTGCCGTGCTTATCGTTGTGCTCTATGTGACCGCAGGAGCAAGGCATGTGGAGCAGTACAAGGAGGAGTACAGCCTTACCAATCTAGTCAATCCATTCAGGAATGCAACTACATGGACTGACAGGTACCAGGCGTTCATAGCGTCACCGCTTTTCTGGTTTGTAGAGCTGGCGGGGATAGCCGTATTGCTCCTGTATATACTGTTTGCATCGAATGCGCTAGTTTCCTTCTCCGCACTGTTTGCATTTGTCCTGAGCGGGTTCCTCGCACTCATAACACCGTTCCTTTGGACCGCACTCATGTGGCTCGCCGATTACAAGGAGCGCGAGCCGCTCCGCATTATAATCTCGCTGTTCCTCTGGGGAGGCATAGCTGCCCTGATGTCCATAGGGTTCAATTCCATATTTGGGGACATATTCACTGCCTTGGGAATCGGGTTCCTTGCGACAATGATAATGGCGCCCATCATTGAGGAGTTCTTCAAGGGAATGGGGCTTGCCGTTTTTTCGCTGCATCATGAGCTCAACAGCATGGTTGACGGCCTCATATACGGTTTCATAATAGGCATGGGATTCTCTTTCGTTGAGGACTGGCTGTACCTAGTCAATAACCCGATGGGCGGCAACCCCGTCTCCTGGTTCACTGTATTCATACTGCGCTCATTTGTATTCTCCGCAAACCACGGCGTATTTACTGCGATGACCGGCGCAATAATGGGGTACCTGAAAGAGAAGAATTTTGCGTTCCCAACATTTGGCCTGCTGTTTGCGACCATACCTGCAATGTTCCTTCACGCGGTGCACAACTCTGTTGAGTTCTGGTCACTGTTCGGCGAGTTCGGCTTGCTTACCTACTGCTGCCTGCTTATGCCGCTCTTTGATTATGGCGGGCTTGTGCTTGTGATGATTTTACTTGTTGTGGGCGTGTTCTTCATGCAACCCCTGAAGCTGAAAGAGGAAAAGGGGTCGGAAGAAAGCAAGAAAGAGGCGCTTGCAGGCAAAAAGGGCAAATAGCAATCTTTTTATTTGGACTTTTACCTAATCTATCTAATGTCTGATGATCCAGTGTTTATGCCAATGGTAAGGGAGAAGCGAAAGTGGAAAAAGTCCAAGACTCCAAATCCTAACCAGCTTACGCTGGACTTATTCTCTGAGAAGAAGCCCGGGCCAGAAGTAAATCCCACCCTGGAGCTTGATACCAAACTTGGAACGTATGACTTTACACTATTGAAGCCACGCCAGTATGGCCACAGAACCTATCAGAAAAAGGCGCTGCTGTTTGCACTTGAGAATAAGAATGCGATTATCCAGCTCGGCACCGGAACCGGAAAGACCGAGGTCGAGTTCAGGCTTGCTGCCGAGGCTTTGAAGCGCGGCAAGGTTATGCTTGTCGCAGATACGCACCTGCTCTGCAAGCAGCATTATGATACCGCCTTTGGTTCTGAGGGTTTCAATCTTACCGAAAAAGAGATTGTGCTTGCGGTGGGCGATAATAGGACAAAGAGGATGGATCCATCATTTTACGCAAACGCGCGCTTTGTTATCGGCACCTCGGAGGCGATAATGCAGGACATCATCCACGACCGCGTGAGCATGTGGGAGTTCTCGCTTGTGGTGCTTGATGAAGTGCACCACGCGCTCGGTGCGGATGACTACATGCATGTCGTGCACCTTGCAATCGCGCACAATGTGCCAAGGGTCGGGTTCTCAGCATCGCCCGCAGAAAACAAGCAGAAGCTCATTGAGCTTATGGATAACATGCAGGCACAGCACCTATTTTCAGGTGACCAGAAAGAGGTGGAGAAATACGTCGGATATGCGCCCCACATCAAGATGTGGGTGCCGCTTGAGGCAAAGAGGGTGGAAACGCTAAAAATCTACAGTGATATGATTCGGGACCTGGTGCGAAGGATGCTCCTGCAGGCAAAGGATGCCGAGCTGCAGGGCCTTATAGATAATTATGCGGACGTCATTGGAGAGTTCCACATACCCAAGATGAAGGAGCTTAACAGGGGCATGCAGATTATCAATCAGGCAAAGAAGAATTATGATAACCGCTATGATGAGTATTCAGAGGCATACTATGCCGCCCTCTCATTGCACGCTGCCATCTTCAAAGCGTGCTACCATTACATGACGCTTGAGCGCATCGGCACGGAAGAGTTCAAGGAATTTGCGGCAAAGCTGGAAAAGGATTCCACAAATGCAGCAAAGATGCTGCGCGGTGAGCCGCGCTACCAATTGTGCCTTACCCGTGCCAAGGACCTTGATGACCATCCAAAGGTCACCTATCTACTTAATCTTCTTTCGAAGCACCTGGACGACCAGGCAATCATATTCGTTGAGACGAAATCGCACGCATTAAGGCTTGCGGCAAGATTGAGCAAAACAGCATTCTCAGCAAAGGCAATCCTTGGCAAGTCTGAGATGAGCGAGAAGAAGCAGCTGCTGGTCAGGAAGGAGTTTGAGGAAGGCAAGTTCCAGGTTCTCGTTGCAACAAGCGTCGCAAACGAAGGCCTGCACATGCCAGCAATCAAGCTTGGCATAAACTATTCTGCGCCCTACTCGCACATCGCGATGCAGCAGAGGATAGGCAGGGTGCGTGATGCGCAGGGAAGGATTTACACGCTCATAGGGCAGGACACCAGCGACGTCATACTCTACCGCACGTCACAGGCAAGAAAGAAATCTTTGAATAAGGTTTACGCTGAGTGGGCAGAGCATTAAGCCTTGGTTTTCTGTCCGTTTGTTGATGCTGTCGTAATTTTGTCTGCATCGGATTTCATCTTTCTAATCGCATCTTTCTTTTCGGTGTTTTTGGCGCCCATGGAATATTTCTCCTTTACCTTCTCCCACATCTCCCTGACAATGGCTTTCTTTTTTACTTCAGGCAGTGTGCTGAAGCCCGAGGCGGTGCTCTCGGGCATCTCGGATGCGATATCAAACGCGATTTTTTCTAATTTGAGCTGCCTATCATTATAGAGTTCTGCCTGCCTGGCCGTCATGGACGAGGTTATTAGGATTATCATCGCATCAATTTCCTTTTCCGATTTGATTTGGGGAATTATACCGGCTATTGCAGGAGCGATTAACCTGCTTCTGCCATCGTTAATCTCTATCATAGTTGAAGAGGTCATTGAAATTTGCACTTTACCCGGGCGCGGATTCCTAACAAGGATATCTTCAATGATTTCCTTAAGATAATTGGCTATTTTTTCTGAGCCATACTTCTCAGTTATAACCCGCTTTATCCTTTCAAGTAATTCATCACTAACCTTTGGCTTAATTTTCCCCTTGAGTTCAGGCCATTCACCTTCGCTGATGCCGATTTCAAATTTGCCAGAATACTCTGCCTTCTTACTCTCAACGAAGGCAACAAATTTATCTGATATGTCGGATTGGCCGTTCGCATCTTTCTGGGTTGAGCCCATATTCTTTAGCGCCTGCATCACCTTTTTATTTGGCAATCCCAGAACAGCATTGATTTCCCAGGAATCAGTACTGCTAACCGTTCCCTTAAGGGCCTCAAGGTTGCTTACGGTGAGGTGCTGGACGATGCCGGCCTTGTGCCTTTCAAGAAGCGAGTTTGCAATTGCCGCGTAATCGGTTGTTTTGCCAGCCTCTTCTTTGAATTCTTTTCCATTATGTATCATAATCGCCTTGACAATCGCCTCAGCCTGCTTCTCTTTTGGCAAATGGTCGAATGGCGTCCCATAGGTATGGTAGATTATCTGCAGCAGGCGCTCTCCGCCCAATTCAGAGAAAATCTCATCAACATTTTTGCAGGGGTCGCAGGGCTTAATATTTCCATAAGCGGTTTCAATTAATTCGGACTTATTGCTTATGATAATGGACCTGAATGCACTTTTGAGTGCAGGGCTGCCCGGGTTTTCATTTATTCCAGACCTGCGGTCAAACATTGCTTTTCTATTTTTTACATATTCTTTAACGCCGTCGTCATATGCATATGTGATTACCTTAGCCATATCATTGCGCACTTCGATTTGCGCGTAATTAAGCAAATTTGACCTGTAATCTGCACCCAAATGAGGGTACATCTCATCAACAATACGCCCCAATTTCTCTTTTGCCTGCTCTTCAACGCCTTCAAGGTAGTTTGAGCCGCCAAAGCCGCCCAACCCTCCGTTTTTGGCGTCAACAAACCTGGATTCGATAATCTTTGTCTGGTTATGTTTGCCCATGTGCCCAATAAGTATCATCATCTCGGCGGGCATCTGGTTCATTGTTCTTTCCATATCATGGATGAAGGCCGCCTCCTTATACCTGTTAACAATTTCAACAGCATTATTCGCAAAAACAGCATATGCGGCCGTATTGAATTGCTCAATGGAAACGCTTTCCACTTTCTTGCCGCCGACCAATTCAAGGACATATGCACCCTGCTTTTCTTCAGAGAGCTCGCTTACGGTTACAAACTTTTCATTGGGAACCGAAGCAATCTGATGTTTTTTGAAATCCTCCCATTTCAGAGGCGTGATTTTCATCCATTCGGCATCCAATAATTCCTTACTGTGGTCGTCAATGAACCGCACCATCCTGCTGCTCGCAGACTTATTTTGGAATGTGGTTTCACCCTTTGCGCTTTTGACCATGACCTCAAATGCCTTCTCGGAAAGCGCCTCATCCTTGCTTTCAACAACCGTGCGCTTGTACCAATCCGATATCTTCGAGGCTTTTGTCATTACAGTGACATAATCCAACTCTTGGACATTGCCGATAATGTTTCTTTTTACGCCGGGCATTTCAAGTATGCTGTCAATTTCACGCATGCGTTCCTCATATTTGGCCGCATTCTTTGCGGCCTGCGACTCACCGCTCGTGGCGGATGTCTGCGGCTGATAAAAAATAACGCTAATAGTGCCATCGGATGAACCAATTATTCGTGCATTTTTGAGCTTTTCATCAATGGCAACTCTCACATCTTCCTTTTCCTGATATGTGCCGTGCACCGCATATGCAAGTATCTCTTTGGGCATTTCTTTGATTACTTCATCAGCAATCTTTTCCTTGTGCGCCAAATAGCCCTTCAAATTATCGCAGTTCTCAATGTGCTTTATTACTATGCCTCTAGTTTCCAGATTCTCATTTTGAAGCACCACTTTAATGTCAATTCCCTGCAGGTGCGCATATACTTCATTAATCAGTTTAGACCTTTCTATAGGTGAAAGCTCAGGCAATTTTTCCGATACATTCTCGTTAACTTGAGACTGCGTGGGAAGCGGCTGCTGCCCTATTGCAGCATTTGGGAATAGGAAGCCGGCTGCCCTCTTAGTTGTATACTCCTTGCGGTTGAAAAGCGTGAGCAGGGATGCCTTTTCTTTTTGGGTTGATGATTCATCAAACATCCTCTCAAACTGCTCTTTTGTAACCCTGTCAAATATGCCTGGGTTATGCTGGGCAGTCTGTATGATAAAATTTCTAATTTTGCTGCCGCCATTTACATAAGCATTATGGTAAAATCCGCTCAACGTGTCGCCGCTATATTTTGGGATATTTGCAACGCTCTCATTGGCAAGCGATCCCATTTCACTGATTGCAAATGCATAATCGCCCCTTTCGGCAGCGGCATATGCAATGAATGCCCTATCATTATGGCAGGCATTTTGCAAGTTGACAACGTTAGCGAAATATACGCCGGCGAAATCGGATGCGGCATAGCGCATTAAGGTCCCGTGCCTCTCTTCGTTATTCCGTGTATTGAAATACTCAATAGCAAAGTCCTGAACTTTTGAATTTAGGCCCAAATCGACTGTCTTGCCCTTATTGGCTATTGCAAAGTCGGAGTATTTTGTGCCCCCGTGAATTGCGCCCCTCAATTCAGGGAAGTTTGCTGATAGTGCCGCCGCAATTTCCCTGTGCCCCTTAATCTTAGAGTCAAAGGGCACCCATGTGACAGCATTATCCTGAACAGCCGGGACCTTGCCGGTGATGTGCGAATAGGCGTTCTCAGCCAGCTTTGACATTGACATGGCCTTATGAATCTGCTCATAGCCCATGCTTTGCAATGGAAATGTACTGTTGATATTGCCTGATTGGGAAACGGCCGCATGCATCTCCTGGAATTTCATGAATACGCTCAGGTCCTCATATAGCTCCGGCCTTTTAGCGATTGTATTAATTGCTGCATTCATGGCGGTCTGCAGCAGCATCCTAGGTGCAGGTTTCTTGGGATCAATCTCATGCGCATCAAGCACAAGCGGCCCTTCTTCCATTTTTTCCCTGCGATACGACTCTGCAAGATACGCTTCGGTTAATGCATCCATTGTGAACTTGAGCGTCTCCTTGTCGCAGCCGACCCTGTCGCCAAAGTAACTTGCCAATCGCAAATAGCTGTCCTCAATGTCCGTCTCCAAGAGATCCTTTATGAGCAAGGCGCGCACCATGCCGTATCTGAGCTGGTCCGCATAAGTCCTCTCGCTTTCGGGTATTCCTCTTACTAACTTTCCGAGCCTCAAAAGAAGATTGACCGGATGCTTATGGCCCATCGCATTGAAAGCCCTATCAACGTCCTCCTTAAGCTTTTCATTGACTCTCCTGTATTTTTCCGCATCATTCAACAGCGAAAGCCTGAGTATGGTCCCGTCCGCTGCGCCATGGACGGGCTTATTGGATTTAATGATAATTTGGTCGCCATCCAAAATTGTCTCGAGCGGTGGCAGATAGTTTAAGTCGGTTGTTGTTATCTGGACGGGTGCCTGGGCATCATTTGTTGCCCTTTGGACAAATTCCACCTCAGCAGGTGGATTAATTATAGGTGCCTGAGGCACAGAGCCCATCGGGATAACCTGCATGACCGCAGTTAACGCCCTGACAACCGTTTTAACTTCTTCATTTAAATCAGAATCCTTCTTTTCATCCACCTGCCCACCAGGTGTTTTTTTATCAGAACCAGAGCCGTCTTTCATATCTCACTTAGAGTATAATTCATCTTTTAAACGTTGCGACGTTCAACGATGGTGCCCGCACATGAGGCATTATCAAAGCCGCTATATATACATTGCTAGTTGGGTTTGCGCTTTTATGCATTCCATTTTTTATCTAGAGTTATGGCAGAACTTTCAACACTTATGGCGATTTCCCCTATTGACGGGAGGTATCGCAGGAAAACTGAAAAGCTCGCGCAGCACATGAGCGAGTTTGGCCTCATAAAGAGCCGTGTTATTGTCGAGGTGAATTATCTCGACTTTTTATCCCAGAAAAAAATCATCAGGCCGCTAACTCAGGAAGAACGGGCGGCACTTTATGCAATTCCCAACATGGACCTCGCAGGTGCACAGCTGGTCAAGGACATTGAGACCAAGGGCGTTCCCGCAGAGAAGACAAACGGCCTTGGCGAGATAAAGAAGACCAACCATGATGTGAAGTCAGTTGAATATTACGTTAAGATTATGATGAATCTTACCTCAATGAAGGACCTTCTTGAGTATGTCCATCTTGCGCTCACATCAGAAGATGTTACAAATACAGCATATGGAATCATGATTTGCGACACGGTGAATAGGGTAATGCTGCCATCAATGGAAACACTTTGGGGCAACATTCACACGCTTGCAGTTGACAATGCCAACTTGCCGATGCTTGCGCGGACGCACGGCCAGCCTGCATCCCCAACAACCGTTGGCAAGGAATTTGCAGTGTTCTCTGAAAGAATGAGAAGGCAGATTGCACAGTTGCAGGCGTTCAGAATTCTCGTGAAGCTCAACGGAGCAACTGGCAACTATAACGCGCACATGATTGCATACCCGCTTATTGATTGGAGGCAGTTTTCACGTGACTTTATCATGCATCTTGATAAGCAGTATAATGCAGATGGTCCCATGAGGATGACGCCCAACCTTGTGACGACGCAGGTCGAGTCGCACGATACCTACGCCGAGCTTTTTGCGATATTCCAGCGTTTCAACACGATTCTAATCGGCTTTGACCAGGACATGTGGAGGTACATTAGCGACGACTGGATAAAGCAGAAGCCAAAGGAGGGCGAGGTCGGCTCGTCAACGATGCCGCACAAGGTCAATCCCATAGATTTCGAGAACAGCGAGGGCAACTGCAGCATGTCCAACGCGCTTTTTGGATTCTTCTCATCTTATTTGCCAATAGAAAGATTGCAGCGCCACCTCTCCGACTCTACAATCGAGAGGTGTTTCGGCACGGCGTTTGCGCACTCGCTCGTTGCATATGAATCCACAATTGCAGGACTTGGCAAGATTAACATAAACGAGGATAAGATCGGGCAGGTGCTTGCTGACCATCCTGAAGTAATTGCGGAGGCAATACAAACGGTTCTCCGCAGGGAAGGGGCTATGAGGCCCTATGAGCAATTGAGCAAGCTCACAAGGGGGAAGCCCGTAACTACAAATGAGTTGACAGAGTTCATTAATTCCCTGGATATAAGCGAGGAGCTGAGGGACGAGCTGCTTGCAATCACGCCGCAGAATTACACCGGTATTGCTGCCGACATTGCAAAGCACAGGTAGTTGCTCGCGAGCGGAGAATTGGGCATTACTGGATGCAGGCAGTTGCAAATTCCTGCGGAAACACTGGAAAATCACTACTGTAGCCCCTTTATATACGGGCCGCCTATCTATACTTATGTTCGAAACTAGACTCAAGAAACCTTATTGGCTTTAGGAAAATCTGAAATATTCCGAATAACCGCAGGGCTATTTACTCCTCTTCGGCAAACTTCTTTATCAAATCGAAGTTCTCGACGATGAGCCTCGCCTTTCCCTTCCCAAAGCTGAATGGGTATTTATCAGTATCCATCCTTTTCAGGACGATAAGCTTGTTTCCCTTGTACTCTGTGTATTCAACTGGCATATTCAATACCCCCATTTAATATTACATATATACAATAAAAAGTAATATAAATGATGCAGTGGCACACAAATGCGCTAATTTTGGGGCGGATAAATCTGTCTTATGGCCTTTCTTTTCGCATCGATTTTTTCAAGCCTTTGAATCTCGCCGTTCACGTGATGTATCACAATGCCGTTCAGGAACCCTGGCCTGTCGGCGAGGCCGTTAAGCCGAAAACCAAACTCACCGCTCAACGTGACCCAGAGAGGCGCAATGGTAGAGTCGTGCGCAATAGCCAGGATGTTCTTGTTCTTAAGGTATTTCTTCATCACTTCTTGCGCATAGGGCGTTGCAGAATCATGTTTGAAGACATTGTATGGCTTATAGCGTGTGAACAGTGCGTTCATATTCCCATAAAACATGATGAAGAAATCGTGGTTCATGCTGAGATGGTTCCACTCATCCATGTTTTTCACGAAGCCCGCACAGAGCGTATCAAATTCGCCCTGTTCCCGCGTTATTGGGATATTTTTGAAGGGCGAATAGCCGAGCGAAACAAGGGTTGCCGTGTCATAGCATCTTTGCCTGAAGCTGGAATGTATCTCGTCAATTTTATAGCTGTCTTTCAGGAACCTGCCCGCCTTGAATGCATTAATCTTTCCTGTAAAAGTCAGGTTCGCGGTTGCAAAATCTTCCGGGGTTACGATGTGCGGTCTGTTGGAGTGCCTCATTATTATTGTCGTATTCATAGGGTATCTCTTTAGAAAATGCGCCTTAATAAATGTTCCGTTTGACGTGTTTCATTCGATGGAACATTTAAATTATCACGACGCAATATGGATATATGTTCGAGGATATTCTGGGTTCAGTTGGCGGGATGTTTCTAGGTGTTTGGGGCATTATTGCCTGGATTATTCAAGCATGGTTCGGGCTTATCAATATCGGCTTGGGCTTTATTGGATGGCTTCTAATCATAATTAGCATGTACTTCCTTTTGACAAGCCAAACTCTCATCGGCTCGATCATATTTGCAGTTGCGCTGTTCTTCCTGTTCATAAGGGAATTATTCAAGCTGGCCAGCTTCTGGCTTTCTGAAGAGAAATATGTAATTTCTCCGCAAGCATTCGTTGGCAACATCATAGGCAACCTATTTGGGTTTGCTTTCCTTTTTGCAATGCTCTTTGGGCTATGGTACTTTGTTTTCCCGGTGCCGTGGCTGTTTATCCTTTCAGTTGCTTTGATTCCCATTGTGGTAATGAATTCGGCATTCCAGGCCGCAAAGAACTTCTTTGCTATGATAAAGAGCAACCTGACTGGCGGTGCAAAGACAAAGAGTAAATAACTTTTCATTTTTCTTAAACTGAAACGCGTCTACTTTTTTGAAGATACGGAATCAATTTTCCCGCCGAGCGCATCAATCCTGCTTACAGCACTGATCTTTCCATCCTCATGCTCAATTGCAATTCCCGTGAGTATGGGCGGCGTCTCTTTGTAGTAATCCGCATCGAAGCCGAACCTCGTGCCGAGATGCATCCATATGGGCACAATTGTGGTGTCGTGCCCAACAACGAGCAAGTTTTTTCCATTAAGATATTTGCCCAGGAATTCCTTTGCGTAGCCGTCCACGCTGTTGTATTTCATTATGCCCGATTTGTAACATAGGGCAAATACCCCTCTTGTATCATCATAAAATTTCTTATGAAATCCATTCTCAACGCCAATGCGGTTCCATTCATCAAACATTCCTTCCTTCACGAATCCGCCACAAATGGTGTCATAGACGCTCTTCTCGCGCGTCACGGGCAGGCCGTTTAAAGGGTTGTAGGCAAATGCAATGGCCCTTGCTGTATCATAGCATCTGGCGATGTGGCTTGTATGTATCCCATCTATCCTGTAATTTTTCCTAAGAAACCAGCCCGCGCGGAATGCGTTCAGGTATCCTTTTGCAGTGATGCCTGCCCTTGTCACATCCGCCGCAGTTTTTATGTGCTGCCTGTTTGAATGCCTAATCAGTATTGTAATTGCCATTGGTATCTCCTTAGAATTCACGTCTTAATAAATATTTCAATCACACTGCAAACCTGTAGTAGTGCTGCCTTTCCCTGTCCATCCAGCCGCAGAGCTCCGACTCGTCATCATATACGAGCTGGCCGCCCAGTTTCTCCAGCGTCTCAAAATAGACCTTGCTTTTTAGCGGGTGCATGTGCCCGTGGTATCTGTCTATCACCCTGTAGGGGGTTGCAACGTAAAATTCCTTGAATGCATTCTTCCTGGCGAATTCACATACAGCTGAAAATGCAATCTCGGGCCATTTCCTTACCACGCTGCCTAATCTCGCATCATTAACTCCGCTGCTCTTGATGAGCTGGGGCACATCGCTCTGTATTTCCTCAACCAGCAAATGTGAATGGCATTTTGAGAAGCTCACGGCCGCAAGCGCAATCGCGCCGTCCGCGTGCTCGAACGAGGGATTTTTTATACTGCCGAGCGCTGAGACGATTTTCGGGTCCTTCGGCCAAACGGCAATCTCGCACATGCCTGCAGGCACGCCTATGGGCTTCTCAACGAACGGGCTCGCCTCCATCCTGAACGCACCGCAATCAAGATTCAGGTCGCAGGAAGTGCCGTACAATTGGTGCAGCTTGAATTGCACATCAAGGCGCTTTGGGTCCAAAACCCTCCCCGCAATCTCGGCGGCAGCGCACACATCCTCCAGCGTGACTTTTTCAAGCGTGATTGCGCGCAAGAGTTCCCAGGCTGTCTGGTCCATCTCATTAAACAGCACCCTTCCGAGACCATTTCCGCCATTCTTACTCTCCTCTTTGTTAATCATGCCCGCCGGGATGCTCCTGCAAAACTGGCCGAACGCAGTAATGAGCATTGCCGCAAAATGGGGGTCATCCATATTCTTATCATTCCATTTTTCCAGCAAATCCTTTGCCAGCTTTGAGGTGTTAATAAGAGTAAGCGAATGGGCGCCGAACTCGCGCACATAGGGAATGTAGGTGTCAGCATGGAACGTAAAAAACAGGAGCATAATGTCAAAATCGCGCGTGGTGAAATAAAATCTCGTCACAAGATTGTTGTAGCTATTGACGAGCGAAAGCGTTTCCTTATCTATATTCTCAAGCTTCTTTTGAAGGCGCTTGCGGTTGCGCGTATTGACTTTCCACCTGACCTTCTCATCCAAGCCCGCCAAATACACATACAAATTAGTCTTGTGCTTCACATAGCAGCTGAGCTCATTTGCAGTGAATGATGCATTGTAATTCAAAAACTGGTGCCTTACCGATTCTAGGACGAACTTCGCATAGGTGTAGTTTGAAAGGCTGTGAAGTGTCAGCTCAAAGGGCTCCCTGTATTTCAAATGCGACAGCGGGTTTCCCTTGAATCCAAGTGGAACCAAATCGCTGTTCAAATAGGCCCTGAGCATCCTCTCCTTTTTTGGCCTGTCATGCATCTTCTGCATATGCAGATTAGGGCTTGGAATCGTATTTAAAGATTGTGATGTTATTCTATCACATGTCGATCTTCAATAACTTGACGTTCGCCAGCGTCCTCACCCTGGGGATGCTCTTTTCCATGATGGGCTTCTTTGTCATCCTTGCACTTTTTCTTACCGGTGCAATCGGCCTGCTCTTCAGCATAGCGCTCATTGTGGTATTCAACATCATACTGTTCTTCATTTCACCAATAATCATGGACCTGATGCTGCGGTTCCTTTACAAGTCGCAGGAGGTCAAGCCCGATGCATTCATAGAGATGGTGGGCGAGCCTGCGCAGGTTATAAGGCGCATCATGGCGGAGAAGAAATACGTAAACGTGCGCAACTTCTACATCATTGAGGACAACACGCCCGCTGCGTTCACCTACGGCTCATTGCCTTCGGAGGCAAGGATAGCCGTATCGCGGGGGCTTTTGGACATGCTCAGCAAGGATGAGCTTGAGGTTGTGCTTGCGCACGAGATGGGCCACATCGTCAACCTTGATTTCATGATTATGACGCTTGCGCAAACGCTTGTGCAGATTTTCTACACCATATATTCGTCAATGATAAGGGGCGTTACCAGAAAGAGCTCTGGCGGCAGCAGCAAGAAGGGCAATGGCGCCGCATTCATGCTCCTCTTTGCGCTTCTTGCATATTCATTCTATATCATTTCGCGCTACATGGTGCTCTACCTGAGCAGGGTGCGCGAGTATTACGCCGATGAATTCGCAATCAGGTTCACCAAGAAGCCAAAGGCGCTTGCAATGTCGCTGATTAAGATTGCATACGGCCTCGGCATTGCGCCGGCGGAAAACTGGGCAAGATTCAAGGGAATGGAGGCGCTCTGCATTTCCACGCCGACAAGCTTTGCGGTGAAGCCTTCAAACGACCCGGATGATTTCGTCAAATATACCGACTTTGACTTCAAGTCGCCCTGGGCAGGGCTTGTTGAGCTCGATTCAACGCACCCGCTTATCGGCAAGCGCGTAAAGAGGATTTACGAGATTGGAAACCAGATGGGTTTGATTAAGACATTGCCCAAGGATATGGTCAATGTGAAGGAGCAGATTGTGAAGGCGAACCCATTATTGCTCGGCCTCTACGTGCTCAGCATGCCATTATTCATTGTGGGCGTCTACGTGCTCTCGTTCATGCTCGGGCTTTTGGGAGTCCTTCTCATTGGGCCGCTGGGCGCATCAGTCTCAATCATGCTGCTCATAGGTGCGGTTGGAATATCGCTATTGGCAACCGGGCTGCTCCAGCTGTTCCGCTACAGCGACAACAAGGCGCACTCGCTTGAGGACTTGTTGATGGACGAGACGGCATCGCCAGTAAGCGGAAAGGCAATCAGCATTGAAGGCAAGGCGCTGGGCAGGGGCAATGCAGGATACGTCCTCTCAACAGACCTTTATGTCAACACGAAGGAGAACGTTTTCCTCCTGATTAAGACAGGGTTTGCAATCCCCCTAATCAATATCCTCATCAGCATAATCCGCATATTCGGTATGCAGAAGCTATTGGGGCAGGACGTTAAGGTTAGGGGATGGTTCTTTAGGGGCAACGGCTACTGGATTGACGGCGACAAGATTGAGTACAGCGGCGGCACCATCTGGGACAACTACATGAAGATTGGCGCAATACTGAACGGCATTTTCATAATGCTGATTGGTGTTGTGGTGATGTTCCTGGCCCTGCTCTCGCCTGCGCTGCTATTGGCCCTTTAGATTTAATTTTCCTTTTATTTTATCTAAAACCAGCTTTGCAAGTTTCTTGTGGCCCTTCACTCCCGGATGGAAATAGTCGGCGCCCAAATCATATGGCGTAAGCTCTATCTTGTGCAAATCAACGAACAAGACCTTTGATTCCTTTGCAATCTTTCTTGCGAAATCATCAAGCGCATCAAATTTTTTCTCATTCTCCTCATTATTTACCTTGTATCCAATCATGTCAAAGAATCTCATGAACATGCCGCGCCTATTGTCATCA
>CAILAH010000056.1 GCA_903832205.1 uncultured Microcaldota archaeon
CCGTAGGCCAGCCGGACGCTGCAAGGTTGAAGCGAGCGCGCAATTTTGCCAGAGAGATAATCAAAAAGCATACCCGTGGTTAGGTTAAGCTGTGCCAAACATCACCTCACAAGAACTGCGCCAACGAGGATTGCTTCTTGGTCTCATCCTCAAATATAGAAGAAATCTCTTTCTCAACTCTCTCTAATCTTTGCATCGTGTACTCGGGGAGGCCATACTTGGTAATCAAATATTTTGCTAATTTTATGTATTTTTCAATTCCGCCCTTGTTGATTGTCAGTAATAGCTTTCCTCCGCACTTCTCGCATTTGCCGCAGAGGGGGACGCGCCTGTAGATGTTGTTGCAGCCGCCGCACCTGAAGGTTTGCCGTGAAAAGGAACGGAGGTTGCCGTAGATGTCGGGGATGAAGTGGGATGAGAGAAGGCGGGTGGCGCCGTCAACCGCATCGACCGCGCGCAGGCGGCTGTAGAGGGAGAACTGCTTGTCGAGCTTATCCTTCATGGTCTTAAGCAGGACGTACTCGGAGCGCACGGGCGAGTCGTTGATGTCGGAGACCTCATGCGTGTAATCCAAAGAATAGAATGCCCGCTCACTGCCTAACCTGTTCTCCACAAGCTCGGGCTTGACCGCGCTGGGCGGCTTGTACTCCGCAGCCGCCTTGTAGAAGTCAAGGCTGTAGTTTTTGACCACCTCCATTGCGTGCACCTCATCATCAACCTCCGATGGGTCCACTATGGTGGTAAGGACAATGGAAGCGTCCATGGTTGCGCCGCGCGTCTCGGGAAGGTATAATTTGGAGAAATTGAGGAATGCGTCCATCAGCAGCATTGCGGTGTCCTCATCCCCGTCGCACCTGATGCAGAATATCCCATTCTCAAGCAAAACGTTCTTTTCAACTAAATTGTCAGTTTCGGTTTCAATGTCAAGGCAGTATGCATGCCTCTTATCGTATACCTTCTCGACCTTGATTACCTGGTCACCTGCGCAGGAATCGGAGAATTTGAATGCCGGCTCGTTAATGTGCCCGTTGTGAACCGGGATGATGGCATTTTCCCTGATTTTATCTGCCTGCACCGGGATAAGCGTATCATTCTCTATGCAAAGGAAATTATGGTCAGGGGTAACGGTGCATTCCATCCCCGTTTTTGTGGTTATCTTTACCCAGTATTCAGGGCTTTTTGTTCTCATGAAGCACTGTATTTTTCTCTTAACAATGGCCCTTGTGTATGGGTCTATGCTGTTTACGTACCACTCCTTTCCCAGGTCTATCTTTTCCATGCCCTGGCCCAGCCCCCTTATCATCTCGGGGTTCTCTCTCATCAGCTTCTCGGTTATCTCCTCAAGCGTTTCCTCAACCGGCAGCCCCTGCCCATCCCATATCCTAACCCGGGTTGTTGGATGGAAGCAGTTCCTTCTTCGGGCACAGACGACGTAGGGGTGTGAGATGCCCACACGGCCCTTTACGAAGCCAATGAGCCTGCCCACAACGCCCGCGGATGTGTGCGGTGAGAGCGTGATGAAGAGATGCCCCACCAGGTCATCCCTGGCTTTTGCATTATAGAACGGGTGCATCCCGTAGAGATGTATCAAAAAGTCATCAATGAAGTGGGATAGGCGCAGGAAGAAGTCTATGGAGTTTTCAGAAAGAATGATGTCCTGCGGGAATAATTCTACTATCTGGTCATCAGATTGGAGCAATGAGCCGGAAGCGTCATGCGTATAGCCAAGGGAGCGTAACTTATCAACGGACGTGCCAATCTCCCGCGGCTTGAAATGCGTGGCGGTAAGGTCGGTGGAATCGAACCTGCACGTCCCGTCCTTGAATACGCATACCCCGTGTTTAGCTCTGAGTAGGCCTTTCTCGAGCGCCTCGGGTATCTTGGTGCTGTTGGTGAGCCCCATCACCAGGCGGAACCCTTCGGGCGAGGAGTCGCACCGCTGCACCGCCTTCTCATAGAGGGACTTGAAATCAACGGGGCGGACGCTGTGCTTTAAGTTGGCGGTATCATATGCGATTGTTGAGCCGCAGGATTGGCATACGGGCTGGAATGAGATCGCGTTGCATTTGGGGCAGTGCAATTCGACCAAATCCGCATTGAGCGAGGTTGCAAAATTGCTCTTAATCGCGGTATTGACGTTGCGCAGTTTGCCGCCCAGGTTGCCCAGCGGGAATAGGCCGTGCACCGAGCCCGCCATCTTGCGGTCATCCGCCTTCTCGGGCCTGCCCATCCTCGCGCCTATGTAATAGGTGGATTTCCTGCGGATATCAACACCCGATGCCTTTGTGAGTATTGCGCAAACGTCATCATCAGCGGAAGAGACGGAAGAGCCGATTGCATCACTGGTTAATTTGCCGGTTGAGCTCTTACTCAGCATTCCCAGGGTGGCGAGAAGCGAGTATGCATCATCGCCCTCAAGCAGGATTTCATTATTCCTGAGCTTGTGCGGTATTCCAAGCATCTCTAGGATGGGTTTGGCCTTTAAGTCAGTAATTGTCAGGGATTTGACATCAAACCAGTCAAATACCACCGTTCCGGAGGTTACTATTGATTCTACAAGAGTGAGCAGCTCATCTCTGGATAAATCGCTCCAGAAATAGAGGTAGGTTGGGTAGAGCGGTAGGGAGGTGGAGCGGGAAAGCTCAAATGCCTCCCTTGCGGTGGTGGGGGCGGTGATTGGATGCTTGGCTTTTGTGGTGCCTGGGGCTGAGGTTGCACTTGCGGTGCCAGGTGTGGAAACTGCTTGCTCGCTCTTTGCGGTGCCTGGTGCTGAGGTTGCACTTGCTGGGGCTGCTTGAGCATCTGGTGTGCTGCCTTCCTTGCTTTTTTCGGCTGCAAGAAGAGCCCAAATCTCCTCCACAAAGGGTGATGGCAGCAAGACGTGGTTGGACTTGAAGAAATCACCATAGGTGATGAGCATGTCGCCAAGGAAGAGGATCTTATCAACGTCCTCATAGAGCAGTTTGGCCTGGTCTGTGTTGGAAACGTAAACCACATCACCATTCTTCAGCTTCACTATGGGCCCCATTATGGAGTCGCAGGGGGTTACCACGGTTCCCTTGCCGGGCCTTTCAATCTTGAATTGGGTCCCCAAAGCGGGGAAATAGTCGAGAAGCACCATTGTGGCGGGATGTATCGCCTTTGCTGCAATGCCGGTAAAGCGGGTGCGCCCGTACCTTAAGCGGAACCCGCCCTTGGTGGAAGGGTATGCAAAGATGGGACGTCCCGCAACGAGCCCTTCAAGGAACGTATCATTGGGCTTAATCTCCATCTTATCCTCTTTCTTCTTCTCCTTAATCAATTTCTCAAGCCAGCTCCAGTCCAATTCGTATTTCTTTGCGAACTTAAGGACCTTACGCGCTTTCTGCGCAATCCCTTCACAGCTGACTAGGGCGACACCGCTGCGCACCCTGTTGGTCTTCATGCGCTCAAGCCCGCGGTAAACACTCACTTCATTATCATGGGTGGGGTCGCCTGCAATGCATATCTTGCAGTGCCTGAATATCCATTTGATATCCTCATCGGGAGGCAGGTACTGCAGGTGCGCACACCTGGCATCATAGAGGTTAATCTCCTCAACGTAACGCAATAATTCGGTCTCGGTGGGTATGAAATCTCCTATGTCAGTGAATTTACGAACGTAATCGCCCAGAAGAACGGCTTGTGCGGCAGCGGTACCTCCAGCGGAACGGATTGGGCCGGAGAAATAAATCGCAAGATAGGAGGAGCCGTCCGGATTCTTCTCAATCTTAATTGCCGAGATGCCCTCAGTGGGGGCAACGAGGACGCCTTCGGTTAGGATGGCAAGGCCGGTGCGTACCGCCTGGCCTAAACGCGCCTCCAATTCAAGACCGGTTGGGTATTCCTGCTTTGCAATCATCTTTGCAATCTCAAACGCGACCTCATCCCTGCTCATCTTCTTCGCGACAAGGGAACGGATCATTTCTGCAATGCCTTTGGGCCCCACGATTCCTTCCACACGGCCTGCAACATCGGGAGCAAGCGTCATCTCAACATGGTCTGCAAAATCGTGGCCCTTCTTCCTAGCCTCATTTGCTAACTTTAGCGCTGCCTGCGACCCGCTATCTATGCTCTTGAAATATGCCTTAATGTCATTGTGTGCTATGGTCGTGATGTTCTTGTTCTCCATTGCGTTTTTGTTATCATCACTGGGCATTCTGCTCACCGTTAAAGTCTATCAATCTCAAAGACCCTTTCTTCATGTTGTAAACGGGAAGTATGGCGGGCGAAGGAATGTGCCCCTGCACTCTCTGGTATTCTGTCCGCGACTGCCACGTCCCGGAATTGAGCACTGAAACGTTGCGGTATTCAAGATAGCCGTTCTTGTGCACGTGCCCCATATGCACAATGTCGGGTATCTCATCAATCATCATATAGTCCTCCTCTTCGGGAATGACGTGGTTTGAGCCGTAGAGCGGGGAAAGATGCCTTCTCTTGAGATATTCGGCCATTGCCTTCTCGGGCTCGTGATAAGATAGGCCGGTAATATTCGCAATCATGGAGTCAAGCGAATTGCCGTGGTAGAGTAAACAATTCAGCCCTTCCACCTTAAACCAGGAGGGAGAAGAACCGAAATGATAATTGGAGCGCTTATCCTTGACGAACTCATCCGCAATGCGCGGCTGCGGGTCTGCACGCCGAACCGCATCGTGGTTGCCGGGGATGAATAGAATCTCAATATATTCGGGGACCTGCTCAAGATAATTGAATAGCGTCTGGTACTGCTCGAACACGTCCTGTATCTTCAATTCCTTCTCCTGATTGGGGTAGACGCCGATGCCGTCAACCAAATCGCCCGCGATGAAGAGATACTTGATGGAAGAGACAATCTCGCGCTCGTGCCCATCGGCGCAATCGCCCTTGAGCCAGTTGAGCATATTCTGGAACTTCTCATCAAGGAATAGCTTGCTGCCCACGTGCATGTCGGAAAGGAATGCGATGGAGAGGTCTTCCTCTATCAAACGCTTCTGCTTGCTCACGGGAATATCGGGCCAGGTGATTGCATCAATGAAAAAGAACGGGTCCTTGTAGTTGCCATCGAACGCAAGGACCTCATCGAGCAGTACGCGGTTTGAGATCTCCATCAATTCCTTCTTGGAATTGTTGATGAACCCTTTCATCATGCCGTGCTCATCCTCAATCTCGATTATGAGATGCCCGTTCTTGGTTATGGTTTTCGTGCGCACCATCCCGATGAACCTGCACTTCTCGCCCCTCTTGGCGCCGTTGAAATTGGTATTGGGCAGCTGTGTGGGCTGCTGCCGCAGTATTGCCGCGAGCCTCTTATACCTGTCGTTGAAGAGGGAAACGAAATTATCAACCGTTCCTTTGCAGGTGGACCTGCCGCTTATGTCATACTTGGCGAGGTGCTCAACGTTTGCGGAATATTCGGAAGCAAGGGCGCGGAAGACGGGGCGCTCAACCTTCACCTCAACTGTCTTCTCAACACAGACCTGCAATTCATTGTTGCTGCCGCCCACCGGTTTCTCAAGCTCGTGCTTATGCTTAAGGAATTGCTCAACTAGTGAATGTGAAATAATGAACTCGTCCTTAGCTTTTGCAAAATCAATAAGAGCATCCGGAGAGATGCTGCATTCTGTAAGGAGGCGGTCTACGCCAGATTCCACGAGGAAGCCCTCATCGGCAAGCCTCTGGAGCACGGGCTCACTCTC
>CAILAH010000057.1 GCA_903832205.1 uncultured Microcaldota archaeon
CTTTGCACATTTCTTCTATTCGTCGTAGCTCGTTTTCTTTTAGTTTCGGTTTTCTTTAGGATATTGTGGCCGAAGGCCACACACCGAAAGAAAAAGGAACTATACTGCGCACTGTCGACCATACGCACAGCCGCTTTCACGGGAGGCGCATCCGCCTGGCGAACCAGACGAACATATCATTGCGCTACGATACTCCTGTGGCCATCCATGCGCAGCACTCTAATTAAGACCCTAAACTATATATAAACTTAACGCTGGTGCCTTCACCTGAGAAAATCACTGTATTTTCACGCCGCCAACGCCACGGGCTGCATAGGGCTGGTCGCCGGCGCGGACGGCATAGTTTTCGGCAAAGTCGTTGCGGTTGTCGCTGTGGCGCACCAGGGGCCTAACGCCGACCCCGCTTATTCTGTAAAAACCGCGCATTTCGCGTTGTGGCGGCTCATCGAAAGACTCAACCCCCAACGGGATTCTTGTTCTGGGGTCCACCCTGCCTATGTCTCCAGATTCCTGGATAATGCCTCTTAAGATAATGATTGTTTTTGGAATCACTGTTGCCAACCGCCCTTCTTTTGTTACGCTTTCTGGGTCGATAAACAGGCCTACGCCTTTCACGCCGATTGCCTCCGGTGGAACGTAATTTGCCCTAAGTGTCCAGCCAGTCTCTGAGTCAACAATATCCCTGCCACTTTCAAAGGCCCCATCTTTTTCTGGATATGCAATAATTTCCCTCGCCCATGCAGGATAGTAGTCTTTCTCTTTCAGTTCGTTAAGTTTAGTAGAGCTGACTGTGCCAACCAAATATTCGTCGTGAAGAACGTGCGATGGAAGGCGAAGGTTATTTGCAGCAGCGGCCGTTGCCGCATCACGGTAGCTCCTTTTTAGTATCTTGCGATCATTCCAGTCAACTATCACCAAAATTTCCTTGCCCAAATCATTTTCAGCATATGTCGATGATGGCAGGATTATTCGTCCCTGTTCTGGTTCTGGTTTCGCTGCACAAAAAGGTTCCTTTCTATCTTTAATCCTCTGCAAGACAACTTCCTTCTTTTTTGGGTCAATCAAGCTGTGAACCATAAGCATCACAAATTAGTCGTCTTTTCTTTGGCCGCTGTATACGAGATAGCCAGCACCTGCGAGCATCAGCATGGCTGCGATGTATCCCGCGTAGAACTTTTCCTTTGAAGGAAGCTGCTCGACAACATCCAGGTTCTTCTGGTGCGCGCGCCTTATCTCCTCTATCTCCGCCGCAACCATTGCGTTCTCCGCGTTATCGAAGCATTTCGTGTCCTTGAATATTGATTCCCAGGTTGCCTTTGAGTCCTCCTGCACGCCGCCCATATAATGGCCCACAAGCCCGCGGATGTGGCGCACAACCGCAAGCGCATTCTCCTTATCGGTGTATGCGCCCTCGTTTGCGCTCTTCTCAATGTGGCTCGCAAGCTGCTGCAGTCCATAAATCTGGGGGCCATCAACCTTGAACCTGTCCATGGTAGGCGAGTCATTGTGCCTCATTATGAGGCTCTCGCCCAGCCTCGCGAACATCTCATCCATAAGCCCGGGCATCACCTGGTAGTTCAGCCAGTTCTCCAGATACTCCGCGGCCTTTGGCGAGCCTTTGCGCAGCAATACGAGCGCCGCCTGCACCTTCTTGCGCGAATCCATGAACTGCTTCTCTATTCCTGCGCGCTTCTTGATATCATCCCGGATTTCCCGGTTCGAAGCATTATTTTTCGTGCCGATGTTTGTAAGGCCGTCAGCCCCCTGGCTTTTGACCCATGCGTGAATCTTATAGAGCTCCTTCACCTGCTTTGAAAGCGCTTTGTAGAGCTTCTGGTCGTCAATCCCCTGGGAAGCGTCATCAAGCGCCTGCACAAACCTGCCGAAGTAATCGTGGCCTATTTCGGTCATTTCCGTGCCGGTACCAGTGCCAATGAATCCCCTGCCGATAATAATGCGCACCGCATTGTCAAGGGCACGGTCCTTTGGCTCCTTTTCATCAAGCAGGATTGTGGCAAATTCTGCCGCAGGTTTCTTTTTCGTACCAGTTTCGAAAAGGTACTCGAGTTCCTTGTAAATCTTCTGCGACTCATCACCGTGCACCTGAGCCCAATTGCCCCATTCCGGGCCCACCGCGGGCACGCGGCCCTCACGGCTGAAGTAATAGAAATATACTGCGCCAGAGGTTGCTCGGTTCCTGTCAATGAGCTCAGAGAGGAACTTGTAGAATGATGCGCTCGCATCGGTGTTTTGATTAGCATAATGCATTATCTTGTTGTAGAGCATGTGCGCGTCCTCATGGAATATGGCGCCCTCGCATTTCGGGTCTATGACCGAATAGCCCTGCCCCTTGGGATAGAAGAAACCGCACCTGTCGGTCTTTCCGGAATCGAATATCCATACGCGCTTCAGTATTAGTCTCTCTGGAGAAATCTTGAACGCCTCAAACGCCTTCACCGCCTCCTCCTTCCTCTTGTCGCACTCTGCTTTTGAGAGCTCGACCTTTGCCTGAGCCTTGTTAATGTCACCTGTCAATTTCTCAACGCGCTCCCTCTGCGCCATCGCCTTGGAAACGTGGAGCTGTGAGCTGCAGGTAACACCGGTTGTGGCTATGCCTGCTAGAACCAGCGAAGCGATGCCAATGAAGCGCATAGTACTGTTTGCCACCAGGTAGGATTGGCAAAATGCGAATATTTAAAGGTTTTGGTAAGGAATCGAATGAAAATAGAAGCCAATCAAGGCCAATTGAATGCAATCAATCAGTGCCTAATCAATGTGCAAATCAAGGCCCGTAATTATCTTGTGCGCAAGCTGGCTTATCTCCAAATCGTTGGACCTGAGGTATCTGTAGAGAACCGGGCTTGATTTCATCATCTCGTCAAAGTAGGCGTCCTTTTCCAAGAGAATCTCCTTCGCCTCAGCGCGCGTTGCGCTATTCAGCTTGTTCGTCCACACGATAATCCGCGCTTCAGCATCCTTGTACTCCTTTGATTGCGCGAGCTCAAGCATCTTCTTCATACGATACCAGCCTCCTCTTCTTTTTCGGGTTTCATTATAAACACCATCAGCGGGTCTTCTGACCACTGGTTCGGGTCGATGGACTTTTTCTCCATCATATTGCCCAGCCTGGTGCACGCATCAAGCCCGGTTGTTGCACTCTTAAGCTGCAGGAACGAGCCTTCACCGAGCGCCGCATCAAACTTCCGCATGACATCGGTGAAATCTCCCTTAAGATAGGCACTCTTGAGCACGTCAGCTCCGACAATCTTCTGCATGTATAAAGCGACCGTTGTTTCAGCAGGGTAAGCGATTGCATCGGGCTTCACGTCGTGCTCCTGCGCAAGCTGCTGCGCGTGCAATTCAGTAAGCCCCTCGTTCAGCCAATTGCTCCTGAACTGGTGCTCCTTGCCGCCGCTGTAATACCTCTGGTACTCGCCGCCGCCAAGCCAGGATGCATAATGAAGCTGCTCGTGCGCGGAAACCTCCATAAGCTGGGAGGTGCTTTTGAATGTTGAGCGCATGGCGAACATGTTGGTGAATGTAAGATACTGCGCAACCGCGCCGGACCTGCTGCCCGCAGGCGCGCCCCTCTCGATTGAGTTGAGCTGAAAAAAGTACTGGTCGCTCATGAGAATGAACGGCGGCTTCCGCACAAAGCTGTTGTAGACGCTGTCGCCGAGGAAGGCGCGCGTGAGCCATTTTTCCGACACTTCCTGCGTGCGCGATAAGCTTGATTTTGGCATGTCCCTGGCCCGTGTTTCCTGCGGCATATAAATGTCGAAATTATAGGCTGCGTGATGCATGCGCGTGAAAACCAGCTGTGAATAGAGGCAGAGCCGCGCCTCATCACTATTGCTGACCACGAGATACTGCCCCACATCCTTCCGTTCACCCAACAGGGTAAAGTCAATCGTGGTGGGCACAACCTTCGCGAGCTTTTGCAGGAATCCCTGAGAGATATCCATGCCCTTTGATTTTTCCTGCAGCGCCTTTAGCATAAAGGGCGTGAATGCCTCATTGAACAGCTTAGCCTGCGACTCAGCCAGGGTTTTGCTTACGGCCTTTGCTGAATTGATGCCTGCAAAATATGAAGTGCATGTCTGCTCAACCATGCCTAAGCTTTCAAAGATGTGGCCAGCCTTGTTGTAAAACTGGAGCGCCTTCTGCGGGTCCTCGCTCTCGCGGCAATAGGCGGCATCATAATAGCTCGAAGCTTCCTTGCTCAATGCCCCGGCTTTGTGGAACATCTTTGCTGCCGTAAGGAAAAGCTGCTGTGAATCATTGTGGAATATTCTTGAGATAAGGTCTGCAGCTGTGTAATAATAGCCGCCAGCCACCTCATATTCATTGTTGTTCTCGGCAAGCGCTCCGAAATCGCTGTAGATATCAGATTTTTTCTTAATGAAAAATGCGCGCTCGATTGGGAACTGCCGCCCCGCCATCGCTATGCCCTCATCATATGCCTCAAACGCCTTGGTAGCCATTGCAAGCTTGTCCCAGTAAATTTCGCCTGCCCCTTTGCAGAGAAGCATGATTTTCTTTGACTCGGCCTTCAGCTGCGGGTGGTCGGACATATATTCCGCCCTTTTAAGGAGGATTGCAGCCGCGCGCTCGGTCCCGATGCGCTTCGCAGCATTAATCGCCTCATCATATTTGCCCTCGCTTATCAAATCGGTGATGCGCTGCTCCTCCCTGTGGCCCTTGACCTGCCCCATCCTCTCCTGCGCTGCGGTCCTTGCCTTTGCAAATCCGCTTTTCTTTTGTGCGGAATGCGCAACTCTTGCACTGCCTTTCTCCTTGTGCTGGCCCGTTTGCAGCGCATCCATGACGACCGCATGTATTTTATTGGCAAGCTGCTTCGCGTGCCTGCCCTTCCTCTTGCGCAACTTCTGCGAAAGCATGTATACTGAGAGGATGTTGTCAATTTTCTTGTCGGCCAGGACTGAAACTTCCGGATAATCAAGGTGGAGATAATCCTGCGAGATTTCGCTCAATAGGTTCAGGTGCTTCCTGGAGAGCATGAACTTCTCAAGCGCCTTGGGATACTCCATGGCAAATACTTGTTGATGAGGATATAAAAACATTGTTCTGCGCCGAGAATAATGTCCCTGCTCCCTAATAATACATTTTTATTCATTCAGACGCTAATGGAAAGCATGCATAAGGATGTTAAAAGGGTCACCGATGACACCATCAACAAGGGCGGCTTACTAATCAACATGTACTTTGACGCCCACGCGCCGGATGCGGAAGGGGTGAAGAACAGGCTTACTGAGCTATTTGCAAAAATCACAAAGGAAGAGGGCGTGGTGTACGCCATCGGCGAGATTGAGGCACCAATACAGGAGGAGGTTGAAGGCAAGGAGGAGAGCAGGGAGATCTATTCAACATCGGGCTCGATAAGGGTGCTCACAAAGGACGTCAGGAACGCGGTAAGGATTGTAATGTCATATGGGCCGATGCATACCGAGGTCCTCGAGCCGCAGAAGATGATGGTCACGTTCGCAGAGGTGCAGGAGATAATGAACGACGCATCCCTGACCACATACACGCTTTCGCAGTTCATCATACAGAACACGCTCAAGGGGGAGGCGCTGCAGGCGTTCCTCCACAACATAAAATACAGGGAAAGGATTGGCGCGGAACTGAGGAAGGGCGAGAATAAATAGAAGGTGGATGAAGATGAAGACAAAAAATATTGACAAGATCTCAAGCGGCATTCCGGGTTTTGATGAGATTAGCGACGGCGGGTTCATACGCAACAGCATAATCTCGGTGAGCGGCGATGTGGGCTCGGGCAAGACCATTTTCGGGATGCAGTTCATCTACAAGGGCGCAGCCGAGTTCGAAGAGAACGGGATGTACATCTGCTTTGAGGAGCCCAAGAAAATCATGTACAGGAGCATGCTCAAGTTCGGCTGGAACATCAAGGCGCTTGAGGACACGCAGAAGATTACGTTCCTTGAGTACCCGCCGCATGAGGTGGACATTTTCTTCGAGCAGGAGGAAACGCTGCTCAATTTGATTGACAAGTTCGGCGTGAGCAGGATTGTGATTGACCCGGTCAGCGTCATGGGCATGCATTTCCAGGATGACGCAAGCAGGAAGGCGGGGCTAATGAAATTCGCCGACAAGCTCAGGCAGTGGGGATGCACGGCCATACTGCTCAGCGGCACGCATGACCAGAGTGTTGACATTACAAGGAGCATAGAGGCGCTTGCGGATGCGTCTATCAGGCTCTACAACCCGCTCATTGAGGGCAGGAGGACGAGAGGGATTGAAGTTGTGGAGCTGCGCGGGTCTGCGCACTCGCAGATTGTGCACCAGATGATTATAGGCGCAAAGGGGATTGAGATTGACCCGCACTCCGTGCTAGAGATAAGCGAATAAGGTGAACTGATGAACATCAACCCATGGGGCAATGAGGCAATCGATGTAGATAAATTGTACAAGGAGTTCGGCCTCCAGCATATCACTCCCGAGATGAAAAAATTCTTCACTGGGGAGATGGTGTTTGACAGGGAAATTGTAGTTGCCCACAGGGGATTTGATGAGTACCTGAAAGCGTTCCAGCAGGGAAAGAAAGTTGCGGTGATGTCGGGGATTAAGCCGACGGGACAGTTCCATCTCGGGAGCCTGCAGACTGCCGAAGAGCTTATTTTGCTGCAGAAGAAACTGAAAGCGAAAGTGTTCTATGCGATTGCCGATTTGGAGGCATATGCGGATAACGGGAGCACTTACAAGCAGAGCGAGGAAATTGCAATAGGAAACGTATCGGATTTGCTTGCAGCAGGGCTTGATGAGAAGAACGCATACATATACAGGCAGACAAGGGAGATGCGCGTAATACAATTGGCAAACATATTCGCGAAGCACACCACAAAGGCGACCATGGAGGCGATTTACGGCGACAGGAACATGGGGCTCTATATGTCGGCGCTTGTGCAGATGGGCGATATCTATCTTCCGCAGCATGAGGAGTTCGGGTTCACAAATGTTGTTGTGCCTGTGGGCCTCGACCAGGACCCGCACATCAGGCTTGCGCGCGATTTGGCCGCAAAGGACACCGGATTGAAACTGACAGCGCCCGCATCAACATATCACAAGACCATACTAAGTTTGGACGGGCAGAACAAGATGTCAAAGAGAAGCCCGGACTCAATGCTTACGCTTTACGATGATGAGAAGGCATTGAAGAGAAAACTCGCAAATGCATTCACGGGCGGCAGGGAGAGCGCGGAGGAGCAGAGGAAGCTTGGCGCGAATCCTGCCATTTGCCCCGTATATCATCTTGGATATGATGTGTTCGACTCGCGCGATGATGCAAACAAGAACAGGTGGGAGAGGTGCAAGGGCGGCAAGCTTTTGTGCGGCGAGTGCAAAAAGGAAATGCTCGAGATAATCATGCAGAAATTCAAGGAGCACAAGGAAAGAAGGGATGAGAAGGAGCACATCGCAAAGCAGATTGTTGCGGGCAAATTCTACAGCGATTAGATTGGCAGCAGTTATATGGGCAGGGGCAATGCATAGGTGTCTTACATGATAGCAAATTGCGAATTTGCTAGCTAGCAAAACACATATAAAAGTTCATAAATCAAAGTGTTTTGCTATGATATACGCGCGGATTGTTGTAACAGGAAGGGTGCAGGGCGTATTCTACAGGGCCACGATTAGGGATATTGCAAAGCGCATTGGCATTAAGGGCTATGCTAGGAACATGCCGGAAAGGGACAAGGTGGAAATCGTGTGCGAATGCGACAATGAGAAGCAGATCCAGGAGCTCTGCGAGTCGCTCAACATAAAGGAGGATATGGGGATAGAAGTCAAGGAGATTAGGGTGGCGGAGAAGAGAAAAATACAGATAGGCAATTACTCTGATTTTGAGATAAGGCACTATTAATAATTTAAACATTCATATCTGAATATCGACTGTGCCTCCGTAGCTCAGTGGTAGAGCGCTCGCCTTGTAGCACTGATGGAGGGGGAAGCGTCCCCCTCCCTCGTGTGGTCTACACCTACCCCCTCATGGGGATGGAATAAGGAATGTCACACCGTGGTCCCCGTGGGTTCATAAGGGCCGCGGTGGGGGCCCTTATATCGGAAGGTCACAGGTTCAAATCCCACCGGGGGCTTGCGCTAACTCATTTTACAAAATTAAAGAAAATTTAAATAAATAGGTTAGAAAGCAGGCCGTTCAGGACTCCTATAAATATAAACAGCAGCCCTACTCCCGCTATGACGAAGAACGGCAGCAGCTTCAGCCCGTCCCTCATGGAGCCGCTACGTATCACCGCGAGGATGAACGATGCGAATATGGATGTCACCATAATAGATATCATGGCGAACATCTTGAAATCATCAGCGGTAATCTTTGGCGGCGAGAACGACACCAGCCCGAACGATGAATAATCGCCTGTAATGGGGATGTGCGCCCATACCGCGCCCAAAGTCGCAATAAGCTTATAGGATACCGCAAACAGGAAGGGCGCGCCAATAAGCGCCGCGAACGAGATGAATATGACATACATTATCATTGATGAACTGGCTTCCTTGTAGAGAATCTGCATCTTGCGCAAATCTGCGGCCGTGCGCTCCATAATCTCGCCGATTTCACCGCCGGATGAGATGCCGAACTTAAGCACGCTCACGGTCCTGAGCAGGTATTTCGAGTTGAATCTGTTTGCAAGGTAGGAGAGCGAGTCTGACAGCGGCTCACCGCTGAACG
Source organism: uncultured Microcaldota archaeon (assembly GCA_903832205.1). Taxonomy (GTDB): domain Archaea; phylum Micrarchaeota; class Micrarchaeia; order CAILAH01; family CAILAH01; genus CAILAH01. The sequence continues at coordinate 8,726 of CAILAH010000057.1, forward strand.
TCCTCTTCATTGCAATCTGCACTTCCTTTGAGAAAATCCCAAACTCGGGCGTGGCAGCGCGCCACAGCGCCTGCTCCACAGGAAGGCCCGCGCGGACGTTTGCCGCTGCCAGCTGCAGGAAATCAGGGAGCACGGTCTCAAGCTCGCGCTTTCTCGCGTCAATCTGCACAAGCAGGTAGGCATACACTATTATTGCAATCGCAACGATGGAGAGCAGCTCCAAAGAGACGAACATCAATAGGCCGCCAACGAACTGGGATGCGAAAATGCCAAGCCCTGCGAGCGGCTGGGAAAATACGCTTAACCAGGTTGTGCCGAACAGGGAAATCATGAACACTAGGAGCCCGAATACCACCGCAAGCAATATTGAGCCGCCAAGCACCCACTCGGCCTCCTCCATTATGCCTGCCATGTCCAAGTACTTGGTCACCGAGTGGACGATATTTCTCGGGAGTGAACGCCCTATTTGTGTGAACCTGTTCATACCTCAAACCTCGGTCTTGAACTCTCAATCATCGTCAGGAAAATGTACTGTACGAGCGTGATTACGACAAGCGCGCCAAAGAGGAATTCCCAGCTGAACGACACGCCCGTAAACGTAAGCAGCGTGACCATCAACGTGATTCCAAGCGATGGGACTATGATGCCGAACAGGAGATAGAACATGCCGAGCGGGTTAAGCTTCTGCCCGTAGGCCTTGATCTCTATAATCTGCTCCTGCGACATCTGGTCGAGCATTGTCTCAAGCGAAACCGCAATATCGGAGCCTGAGCGTATTGAATTGACTACCTGAAGTATGAGCCTCTTGAACGGCTTGGACGGCGTCTCCTCCGCCACGTCCTCCATGGCCACATCGAGCGGGACGCCGAGGTTGGTCTTATCTATGATTTCCTTGAACACCTTGCTGACCTCGCCGTAATCATTGGTGAGATGGGTCATGGCGTCATAGAGAGGTATGCCTCCGCGCACCTCAATGAGCAGCTGCCTTCCCGCGAACAGGAGGTCCTTGTCGATACTGCGCTGCCTTGATGATATCAGCACATCGACCCTCTTCATGAAGAACAGGAAGATTGCCAGAAGCAATAATGGAAGCAGGATTATCAGCCAGAGATAGCTGATGAACGCGGTTGTGAAGATAAGCAAAAAGATGAGCGTAAGCGCCACAAAAACCACTGACGTGAACATGATTACATCCTTGATGTATACGTCCTGCGTCTTGGTCATCTTGGCAACCCTAAGCTTCTTCCTAAGGTCGGGGAAAAACGAGCCCACTTTTTCAACGAATGCGTTGACCCTCTCTTTCTTTGGTGCCGGCTGTGAACCTGCCGATGAAGACATTAATACCACAATAGGACATTTGCAGGTAAATAATTTAAATATGTTGTTATTGTTAATAGGAATATGATTCGACGTGCAAGGGGCATGCGGGACGTACTTCCTGAGGACGAGATTGAGCGCAAGCGCATAATCGCCATTATTGAGAGGAAATACCAGGAATACGGGTTTGACCCCGTTTCGCACCCGGCAGTCGAGCGGCTTGACGTGCTTGAGGCAAAAAGCGGCGAGGGCATCAAGACCGAGATATTCAGGTTTGATGACAAGGAGCTGGGGCTCAGGTTTGATTTGACAGTCTCGCTTGCAAGAATGTACGCTGAGAATGCGAACTTTGCGCTCCCATTCAAGAGATATACAATAGGCCAGTCCTGGAGAAGGGAAGAGCCGCAGTACGGAAGATATAGGGAATTCACGCAAGCCGATGCAGATATATTAGGAAGCGCAAGCATGAAATGCGAGGCCGAGCTGATTGCCTGCGCATGCGGCATTCTTGATGAGCTGGGCGTTAAGGGGTACAAGGTATACATAAACAACAGGAAGCTGCTCACATCCGTGCTCAAGCACGTTGGAGTTGCTGATGATAAGATTGATTCCGCTATCAGGTGCGTTGACAAGCTTGACAAGAAGGACAAGGAAGAGGTCGCGAAAGAGCTTGCACAGAACGGAATTGAGAACGGTAAGGAGATTGTCGAGGCGTTCAACAAGAAGCTCGATTACTATGAAACCATTGATGCGCAATCGGTTGCGGAGCTCAAGGAGCTTTTCTCATATCTGGAGATGTACGGCATTAAGCATTATGAGTTTGACCCGAGCATTGCGCGGGGGCTTGGATATTACACCGGCCCCATATATGAGATTAAGAGCGCTGACAGGCAGCTTGGCACAATCGCCGCGGGCGGCAGGTATGATGGGCTTGTCGGCATTTACGCAGGCCAGCAGGTGCCCGCAGTGGGAATTTCTTTTGGCATTGACAGGATGGCTATTTTGTTCAAGAATGAGGAGAGCAGGAAAACCTATACGAAAATTGTGCTCGTCAATGTCAGGGATGAGAACCTGAAGACCTGCATTGAGTATGCCGGGCAGTTCAGGAAGCACGGCATTGCTGCGCGCGTTGACCTGATGGGCCGCAACATGAAAAAGCAATTGGATTACGCATCCTCACTGGGCGCGGCATTCGTGGGAATTGTCGGAGACAAGGAAGCCGAGTCCAAACAAATCACGATTAAGGATTTGAGATTGGGCGAGCAAAAGACAGTTGCGATTAAGGATGCAATTAAAATGATGAAAGAGTAGTTTGCTTTTTTTTCCAAACTAATTAGCTGACGCGCACTGAGACCATACCGCTCGTTGTGTACGGTTCAGCGCTGCCTGGAATCGTGTAAGTGATTGTTATCTTGACTTTCTCAAGTGTTGCGGTTCTCAGCGTACCTGCAGAGAAAGTTGAGGTAGCAAAGATTTCTTTATTCGGCAAAATTTCTCCCTGCGTTCCACACGACTTTATTTCACCAGTGCTTAATAGCTGCGCTTCGCATTTTGTTGTTCCTGCAATCGGGTAGCCCAGGCCATTGTTGAGAGTTAGCTTGAACTCACCTGGCGTGGCGGGTTTTGGGGCATCATTTGACATGAGAGTCATGGACTTGCATTGGAGGCTCGGCTGGAACAGGCATTCCTCGCCCATGTACTGCTGCGGGTTGAACACTCCAAACGAGTAGAGTATTGCCAAAACAGCAAGTAGAATGATGAATGCCCAGCCATAGGTCATCAGGTATTCAACTGACGATTGGCCCCGCTTTGCCCTCATGTATGAGAATATGGATTATAAATTAATAAACCTATATCGTGCAAGTATATACGGTGGTGCTACATGTCGCATACTTTTGGAAATGAACTAAGAAGAATGCCCCTTTACGCCGGTGAAGCGCCTGAAAAGAGGGGAGAAATAATTGTCCTGGATGACGGTATAGTCCTGGAGGACGGGGATTTCAAGATGCCGCTGCATAAGTCCTTGATTGAGGCAGTCAGCGTACAGAAAGCCCTGTCGCCATCCAAGTTCGAGGTTAACCTGCGTTATTATGATTTCATGGGCTCCTCAATGGAGATGACGTTCGTGCTTGCGGATGAGGACTACAAATTTTTGGCCTCGAGGATTTCGAGAAGATAAGCCAGCAGTATAATTGGGTGAATGCATGGAGTTTGAGGATGCAATCGTTATGGATGTCAATGAGCCCGTATCTTCCGCAGTCGGGAAGATAATCAAGGGCGAACCGTGCGTTGTGGTCACGAAGAATGGCCAGTATTTCGGCATATTCAGCTCGATAGATGTTAATGAGGTCATTGATACCTCAAAGGAAAAGCTGGGCACCGTATGCGAAAGGGCGCCGCTGCTCAATGAGGGCGCGGACACCAAAGAGGCGGTGAAAACATTCCTTGATGGCAGGTACAAGGCGCTCCCTGTCAAGAGCAGGGACGGCTGGAAAGTTATACGAAGGAACAAATTCCTTAAGTTTTTGCTCAAGCAGAACCTTTTGCCCAATATGAAGCTGGGTGAAATAATGAACGTGCCCCTGCACACGCTGGACCATGATGAAAGTGTAGGCAGGGCAAAGGAGATGATGAGGAAAAATCATATCAGGAGAATCGTGATCACCGAGGATGGGAAGCTTGCAGGCGTCATTGCCATGCACGACCTGCTCGTGATTTCGGAATCAAAGAAGGACAGGGCGCCGTTCGTTAAGGAAAAGGTAAGCAATGACAGGCAGCCCATAAGGGATTACATGAACAGGGAGGTTTACACCCTGTCGCCTACTGCCAGCATTTCAGATGCAGTACAGATGATTCAGGACTCGGATGCGTCCTCCGTCATCATCGCTGAGGGCACAAGGCCAGTTGGAATGGTCAGCATAAGGGACCTGTTCGAGATTGTGGCCGCCAAGAAGCACGAGGAGCGCATATACTTCAGCGGAATGGACCGTTCCGATGAGGAATACCTGCCAGAAATCAAATCCATGGTTGAGAAGGCGATGGAGAAGATTGAGGATTTCATGAAGATTGAGTACATCGCCGTACACTACAAGAAAGTGAAGTTCAAGGGATTGAGGAACAGGTATGAGATTAAGATACGCGCAGTTGGCGACCAGGCAATCTCAGTGTCAAACGCCGATTGGGACATAAGGAGCGCAACACAGGGCGCGGTGCATGAGCTAATGACCGTGCTGATGAAAGCCCACACAAAGGGCAGGGATATTGCCAAGGGGCGCGAAAGGGACAAGAGAAGGGATTAGCCCTTTTACCCTAATTCTTTATTTTTCTATCAATCCTTACCCAAGGGGTATTCTTCATTTCTAAGGGGTATTCCTTGTTTTTCTAATTAGCCCTTTTTTTCCAATTAGCACTCATTTTCCCAAACTGAAAATCCCAATCTAAAATTTGCCTACTGAACTTCAACAAGCACGCCGCTAAGGTCATCCTTGGACGTGATTAGTATCCTCTTTATTCCCGCACCCGTCTGAGAGCCGGGTGTGTAATCAACATTCGCCCTGACCTGCTTTACAACCTGTGTATTGCTGCTCGTGACAGTGAACGCGAACACCTTATCTTTGTAGTCTAGGGTGCCCAGGGGCAAATAGACATAGAGCGTTGTGTTTGTTCCCGGCCCGTATGCGGATACCGCATCAACGGTCCCCGCAAGCTTTGAGAGCGACCTCTCAGCCTGTGCGGATTCGGAGAATTGTGAGAAATCAAGCATGATCGGGAGCACTGCGTAAACCAGTGCGAATATGAGAACGAGCGCAAATCCCATCACTATGAGCGCCTCCGTGCTTGCCTGCCCCCTGAAATGCATGATTCTATTTCTGCATATTAGATTAAAAATGTTTTTCATTTCCAATATAGGCGTATAGGGTGCTTTGCCAATGGATGCTTACGACAAGAAACTGGAAGAGAAATGGATGGAGAAATGGTATTCAACAGACATGTACGGGTTCAAGGAAGCGGCTGGAAAGCCCACCTACATCATTGATACGCCGCCCCCGTTCACATCGGGAAAATTGCACATGGGCCACGTATTATCATATTCACTTTTCGATTTTGCCGCAAGGTACAAGAGGATGAACGGGTTCAATGTGCTCTACGCGCAGGGATGGGACACCCAGGGGTTCCCAACCGAGGTTAAGGTCGAGGCCAAGTATGGAAGGGGCCTTCCAAGGGAGGAGTTCGTTAGGAGATGCGTTGAATGGACCTATGAGTTCATCGATGTGATGCGCGGGCAGATGAAGAGGATGGGATTCTCGGCGGACTGGAAGCGCGAGTACATAACCATGACGCCCGAGTACCACAAGAAAGTGCAATTGTCACTGCTCAAGATGTACGGGCAGAATCTCGTTTACAAGGGCTCGCACCCGGTGTTCTGGTGCACCAACTGCAGGAGCGCGATTGCAAAGTCAGAGACAGAAGAGGTTGACAGGGAGACCAAATTGAACCGCATCAAGTTCAGGCTTGAGGACGGGAAGGATTTGCTGATTGCGACCACGAGGCCCGAGTACCTGCACGCCTGCGTTGCGGTGCTTGTGCACCCCGATGATGAGAGGTTCACCGACCTTGTGGGCAAGGCGATTGAGACACCGCTCGGCAAGAAGGTGAAGATATTCTCGGATGTTGATGTTGACAAGGAGTTCGGCAGCGGCGCGGTGATGGTGTGCACGTTCGGCGACAAGCAGGACGTGGTGTGGGCATACAGGCACAGCCTCCCCATAATTGACGCGATTGATGATGCGGGCAGGCTGATAAACGCCGGCGAGTTCACGGGATTGAAGCTCAAGGAGGCAAGGGAAAAGATAATGGAGAAGCTGCAGGGCGAGGGAAAGGTCGAGAAGGCCGAGCAGCTCAACCAGGTAGTCAAGGTGCACGACAGGTGCAAGAAGCCCATTGAGCTCAAGAATTCGGACCAGTGGTTCTGCAAGGTCGACGGGTTCCAGAGGGACATTGTCAAGGCTGCAAAAGAGATGAAGTGGAATCCCGAGTTTACGCTACAGTACCTGGTTGACTGGACAAATTTCGTCGAGTGGGACTGGGTGATTTCAAGGCAGAGGTATTTTGGGACGCCTTTGCCGTTCTACATCTGCAAGAAATGCGGCGAGAGCAGGGCGGTTGAGGAGAAGGAGCTGCCGTTCAGGCCGGAGACCGCAAGAAATGACGTGAAATGCAAGTGCGGCGAGCTGATGGCCGCGGAGCAAAGCACCTGCGACTGCTGGATTGACTCGTCAATAACGCCGCTCATAATCGCGGGATGGCCTGAGAAGGGCTGGGAGAAATATTACCCCGCAACGCTCCGCCCGCAGGGAATCGAGATCATACGCTCCTGGGCATTCTACACCATTTACAGGTGCCTCATGCTTACCGGAAAGGCGCCGTTCAAGGAGATGCTGCTCAACGGGAACGTGCTCGGCCCGGATAATAAGAAGATGAGCAAATCCCTCGGGAATGTTATTGACCCAGGAGATTTGATTGAGAAGTATTCCGCGGATGCAATAAGATTGTGGGTAGCCATAAGCGGCTCGTCAACGCACGACAGGCCGTTCAACTACCAGGAGATGAAGTTCGCGCACTCGTTCATAAACAAGGTGTGGAACGCATCCAAGTTTGTTGAGATTGCGTGCAATGATTACACAGAGGGCGATGCCGAATACGGCATTACGGACAAGTGGATAATGGGCAAGTTTGAGCGCGTGAAGGAGCTGGCGTCAAAGTCATACGAGAATTATGATTACTTCAATGCGACAAGCGCCATACAGAATTTCTTCTGGCACGATTTCTGCGACAACTATCTTGAGTTCGTGAAGCACAGGATATACGGGGCGGATGAGAAAAGCAAGAGGGCGGCGCAGAATACATTGCTCACCATTCTTAACGAGTCGCTCAAGCTTTTGGCGCCCGTGATGTCATTTACAACGGAGGAGATTTACTCACAGCTTTTCGCCAAGAATGAGAAGTGCGAGAGCATACACCTGTGCAGCTGGCCAAAGGATGACACGTCAAGGCTTGATGAGCAGAGTGAGGGCGCGGGGGATTTGCTCGAGCAGATTGTTGGCGAAATAAGGAAATACAAGAGCACAAGGAAGATGTCGCTCAAGGATGAGATTCCCTGGCTGAGGATATCGGTGCCTGAAGCCCAGAGTATATACACAAACTCAATAACCGAAGAGGCAAAGCTCATAGGCAAGGTGGAGAAGATTGAGTTTGTAAGTGGAGAGATCATATCGATAGTGGAGTGAGCATGCGTGCGTTAGTTGCGTGGGAGTGGGCTGCGTAGCTGAATTCAATGATACCGGGATTGCACATAAACACGGTTGCAGAACTGCTCTACTATTTCGGCGTAGGGGGATTTGGGGGAGTGGTGCTCCTCTACATTCTCTACGGGATTTCTGTTGCCCTGGATTCCATCTATTCAATCGCGCTCAACATCCCTGACGGCGCGACCGGGATTGCGCCCACGGCCGCACAGCAGCTCTCGGCCAAAGGCGAGGTTGGCAGGGGCGTCTATTCCTATCTGATGGGGGGAATCATTGCAGTGGGCGCATCAATTGTGCTTATCCCGCTTTTGCTCATGCTCATGCCGGTTTTGCAGCCGCTGCTCCAGGCAAACATGTTCCTTGTAATACTGTTTGTGGCATCGCTCATGCTCCTTAGTGATTTCAGCATTGCAAACCTCGCCGCGTTCATTATAGCCGGGCTTTTTGGCTTTTTCGTACTTAACGCCGATACGTCCGGCAACCTAATATTCCCAATGTTCGTCGGATTCTTTACGCTCCCCATGCTCATGCTCAAGACAAGGGCGCTTGGGGTCGAGGCAAAATACAAGGCCAAGATTAATTGGAAAATCCCGATCCTGGCGACTCTTGTTACCGCATTTGCCTATCTCATTCCCGGAGTGGCCACGCCCACAATCATCGTGGTGCTCGCAGGGCTTTTCACGAGAATAAAAAATGATGAGTTCGTTACCGCGCTGGGAGCAATCAATGCGTCCAACCTCATCTTCTCAATTCTCATGATAGACATAATAGGGAAGGCGCGCGTGGGCGTTGCCATTGTAGCGCAAAACATGTACCACACATTCATCTTCGGGGATTTGATGCTCGCGCTCATTGGAGCCGCGGCATTCGGCATTACCGCACTGCTCATACTCCACTACCTTCCCAATGCAATTAGGTTTTTCTCGCCGTTCACACACCCGCTAATGAAATTTGTGCTTGCCCTCTATCTTGCGCTTCTCGTCTTCCTGATAAACGGCGCATTTGGAATCCTCATACTGGGAATGGCGACCATAATCGGAACGCTTGTGTTGCTAATCCGCGCAAGGAGAACCACGCTGATAGGCAGCATCATATTAAACTCCCTGTCGTATTATTTCGGAAAATAAGGCTTTAATTATTCTAATCTGCTTGCAACAATATCTCCTGTGCTCGCAACCGTGCCTGGCCTGAATACGCGTTTTATGGGATTTGTGTAAAGCACATTCCTTATGCTCCCGTTCCTGTTCAATTCAAAATATGCGCTGGACTCATAGACCGGTGCGATTAGCTCGGCACCCACTTCATTAGCCATGACCGCAGCTATGCCCCGGTCATGCTTGCCTGTCGAGCATGCATCAAGAATTATATGGGGCTGCTTGGTGCCGGCAAATGCATTTTTCAAAGCCCCCAGGCTTTCCTTGTCAGAAATGTCCACGCGGTTTGCTGCGGCCGACCCGCCCAGGTCAATGCTTGACACATCACCATGCGCACTTATCACCAAAGTGTCAATCTTCCCATATGCCCTTGGCAGCACAGCCATCTTCTCGAAAAATTCCTTCTTTGTTGAGACCTCAGCAACAATGACGCGATAATGGCGGGTTAATTGGCCAAGCACATTGCCCGTCTGGTAGAGCGCACCGTTCCAGTCGTAGGTGCCGGCCATTACCAATAGCAGCGGCTTGTCGCGCTTCCTCGTTGAATCCATATTTGCTGCAATCTCATTAAGCAGTGAAGGGGAATATCTCAGGAAATTGCTTATGCCCAGGTCCCTGTAGAGCATCTTTGTATTTTCTTCGCCAACCATAACCATTGAGTATGCCAGGTTATAGCACAGGAACGCATCATCCGCATTTGCACCAAGGCCTTTTGCCACCATCTCCGCGGCATCGAGCGTTTCAGTTATGCGCGCAATGTTTTTGACAAAATCAGGATTTGATTTAATCAGGTTTAGCACTGCATCATCCCTGTCCTTGAATAATGGAAAGAATTTCATCATGCCCTTTACCATGGCGGACATCTTTTCCTTGTCTTCAGGGAAATATTTCAAAAGCGGGAAGAAACCGCCTTCAAATCCGCCCTTGGTGATTTTCATATACGCATCCTGGTACTTCAGTATACGTTCCGCTGTTTGCGCATTGATGGAATCAAGGCCTGTCTCCCTTACGGCACCCTGTATTGTCTTTTCCCTTTCGGAAACGTTCTTTTCCCCTGCCATGAGGATGGAATGGAATTCAACAAGGTTATCCGTGAATTCCTGGTTAAGGTAATCCTGGGTAAACGAGGGGTTCTTAAGGACAGCCACGAAAAGGTCCGCTGCATATCCGCCGCCCTTCTTGCGCAGGGATTTCGTAAACCTGATTAGTCTCTCGCTGAATTCCTTATTTAGCCCGTCCTTGTCAAAACTCGGGTTAAGCAGGAGGGCATTAAGGCAGTTGATGTAATAATCAACATTCCACTTCTCCTCAATTAGCCCATCCAATATTGCGAGATGCCTGCCCTGCGGGTCGGTTGTGAGTATCTGGCCAAGGCTCGTCAAGGCAGGGCCGATAACGAGGGACTCGCACTCGGAGAATATCGTCTTTACAATCTCAAACCGCTCCCTTGTAAAGCCCGGGGAACGGAAAAGCAATGAAAGTGGCTCATCATACATCCCCAAGGCGAGGCCCTTGTATTCTTCTTTTCGTGAGAAGTAATTAACAATGTCGCGGGCAAAGGATTCATAATCATCGAGCGAGTGCACGTTCTGGTTTGCTATAAGAGATGCGGCGGGGAAGCAGAACCAGCTTAGGTTCTTTGACTCAATATGCTTAAACACTTCAGCGAGCCTGTCGGCATTATTATCGGAAAAGTCCTTGATTGAAAAGTTCGGGTTATAAAAGAGGGAATAGGCCGCGTTAATCGCGTATTCACCTGAGGTTTTCTTTGCAAGCCTGTCCGCGAATGAGAGAACGGCGGGCTCGAACTGCCCGCTGTAATAAATCAAAGAAATCATATGGACTGACATTGAGATGTTTGTATTTTTCTTCAGAAGCGATAGTATGGTATCAAGCGAGTCGAGTGTGAATTTTTCATTGATAAGGATTGATTCGAACCTATTCTTTGCTGAGGCCCCGAGCTGGCTTGATATTTTTTCTGATGAGAGGGTTGCATAAAATGATGCCGCTTTCTCAATGTGCTCCTTTTTTATGTCCTGCAAGCGAATGCCCGGGTTGTTAAGAAGGCAGTCCAAAATAATCTCCTTTTCGCTGGAGTTGATCATTTTGCCTAGCCGTACCGCCTCATCAGACGCAGCACCGCTGAAATTCATAGTGGCGAATTTGTCAAACGCAAAATAGGCAATTCTTATTGAATTCTGCCGGTCACTTGAAAATGTTGAGGCCGCCACTGACTTGTTTACCACCTGCTCAAGAAAATCAAGGGTTTTTAGGCCGAACTTCTCCATGGAGAATATCCCATAGAGGATGTTGACATCAGCATGCAATGACTTGCTGGAAAGGTTGTTGAAGAATTCTATCTCCCTATTTAGCAGCGCACTCTTGGACTTGTAATCCGGGCCGATGGATGCTGCGATGGGATGGAATACCTCGTTAAAATCCTTGCACTTTTCGGCTACAATCGCCGCCAGCGGTATCATTTCCAACGGCTTGCTTGTGGAAAATATCTGCCTTAGGCAAACCTCAACATTATTTGGGGAAGGCTTCTTTGAATATATGGTAGATGCAATCTGGTCAAGCTGCATGAGCATTTCCGTTGTGAGTTTCATTGGCTTAAAATTCGGATGGTTCACGAGAGACGTGAGAGACTTGATAACTTCAACGGGGTGTTTAGCCCCCTTGGCATAATCAGATACCTGCTCGATAACGTGTGACTTGGCCTCCTCGCTTTGATTTACCATAAAATAATGCTGCAGCTTGAAAATCTCTGCTGATGCTTGCGTACGCTGCTTTGCAGGCGATGACTGTTGTACTGCTGATTCTGCCATCCAATTAATACTATACGCGGGACAATTAAAACATTTCTCTTCGCAGTATACTCGATATCAAAAAGGGTAGTAGGATGGACAACAGGATAAAGGGGCTGCTCATTGTAATTCTCGCCCTAATCATTCCCATAATCATATTCGTAAACTACGACGCGATAGCCAAATATGACTGGAGCTCGCTCGGCTATTTCGGCGTGTTCCTGGTAATGCTCATAACGAGCGCTACAGTAATACTTCCGGTTCCGGGGCTTGCAGTGGCAACCATTGCGGGCGCATTTGCCAATCCTCTCCTGATTGGAGTTGCGGGAGGGCTGGGAAGCGCACTAGGCGAATTGACCGGCTATCTCGCGGGCTATGGCGGCAGCGAATTAATTGACGGGAAAAAGATGAAAGAATACGAGAAAATAAAGAAGATGCTGATGGAAAAAGACCGTGCGTTCATACTCATATTCTTCCTAGCACTTATACCGAACCCGCTGTTTGATATTGCGGGAATTGCTGCGGGCGCAATAAGATACCCGCTCTGGAAATTCCTGCTCGCCTGTGCGCTAGGAAAAATAATCAAGGTTGCAGTGTTCGCATATCTGGGATACTTAGCTTTCGCCGCCCTCTGATTATTAAATGCCGGGCTCTTCACGGGCTATTAGCTATATATTCTTTCTGAGCGATTTGCTATTATGAGGCTCCTTTCATTCCTTCTGATTTTCACATTGTTCCTGGTCCTTTCAGGCTGCGTATTTGAGGCCAGCAATGACTCTCTCAGCAGCAACCAGGTACGGGTGCAGGATTCCGCCAATATTGATGTCCAGACGAGCAGCAACGTCGTCCTCCCGAGCATGGCCGACAGCCTGCAGAAAGTCACAAAATCCCTGTATGAGGATACGTGTAATAAAATAGTGGTTACGGGCGCAAGCAGGACCAAAAAAGGGCAGGCGGAGATGTTTTACAAAAACTGTCTTTTGAATGAAGATATGATTTGCAAGCCTGACACATGCGATATTACCAAAGGCAAATTGTTTGACCGCGGCCCGGACGGTGAATACATACCTAAAGGCGCATTGATAGGTGTTGACCTAAGCGACGAGGCCAAGGTAGTTAAGCTCCTTACCAATAACGGCGACGAAAAGAACTGCCCCCACACAACCGATATTGCGATTGACATTTGGTGTGACGGCACGGTGGGCAAGCAGGCGGACGTCGCATGCGAGAAGAGGCTCGCGGAATTGATGATTGCGAACGGCTTCTGCCGACTCACCACCGAGGCATGGCATTTTGAGTGGGCAGCAGAAAACATTTCACCGGGCTGCAGGACGGATCTGGGTGCATCCTATTATGTTAAGTACAAGACGGATGACCCGGCCCATCCGATGGTTTGGAAGCTTGTAGATCCGACAAAAGACGAGGAAACGGGAGAGGAATGCGCAAGATGGGATTATGATGCACATCAGTGCATACAAACAAAATCATCCGCAGAGGCCGATACCAGCAGTGCGAAAAAGAAGTCATGCAAGAATGAATCCATCGTTGCCATCGTTAATCATAATATCCAGCCGATAATCAACAACATAGTGCCCAAGCCAAAATGCCCGACAGGAAACGTCTACGGCAGTGACAACCGCTGCCACCCTGCGTGCGGCTACAACACCTATTGCACGGGCGATTCGCAGTGCTTCAATAACCAGTGCCTAATCTGTGAAACCGGCTTTTACCTTGGGACAGACGGCAAATGCTACCCCAAAGGCGGCAACGCCTCAATTATTACATGCCCCACCGGCTACGTTCCCGGTGAAGGCGAGATGTGCTATGAAGAGTGCGGCCCAAACACTTACTGCACGGGCGGCTCAATCTGCTACAATGGCGAATGCATAAACTGCGAGCCAGGCAGCTATCTGGGAACGGACGGCCAGTGCCACCATGAAAACGTTCCGGACTTGATTGACATCTGCCCCAAGGGCACCGTTTACGGTGATGATGAGATGTGCCACGAGGAATGTGGCTATAACCAATACTGCACGGGCAATTCCATATGCTTAAATGGCCGATGCCTCGGCTGCGACCCTGGCAATTATTTGGGGATGGACGGAAGATGTTATCCTGAAAATGGCGATTTGCCGCCTGAATGCTCCGATGGCTATGTTCCAGGTGATGATGGGATGTGCTACCAGGAATGTGGTTATAATCAGTACTGCACGGGCGACTCATTCTGCTACAATGGCGAATGCAAGGGCTGCAACAAAGGCAGCTACCTGGCAATAGATGGCAAATGTTATCCGGAAAGCGGCGATGAATGTGAAAAGGGCTTTGTGTTCGGCACCGACAACTGGTGCCACCCAGGATGCGGCACGGACACCTACTGCATAGGCGATTCATACTGCTTTAACAGCAAATGTGTTGGCTGCGACCCGGGATATTATCTTACAACTGACGGCACTTGTGCCAAGCTAGGCGGAGTCTGCGATGAGGGATTCGTACTAGGCGATGACTATTGGTGCCACCCAGAATGCGGTCAAAACCAATACTGCACTGGTGATTCGTATTGTGACAACGGCGAATGCGTAATTGATACAGGCTGCAACCCCGGCTATGTCCCAGGAGGAGACGGCTATTGCTACCCAGAATGTGGCCATAATCAGTATTGCACAGGCGACTCATATTGCTATTACGGCGAATGTGTAAGTGGAACAAAGTGCGACCCAGGCTTCGTTCCCGGTGATGACGGTTACTGTCACGAGGAATGCGGTTACAACGAATATTGTACCGGAAATTCACATTGTGAGAACGGCGAATGTGTAACAGGTAACGGCTGCGACCCGGGCTTCGTTCCGGGCGACGATGGCTTGTGCCACCCCGAATGCGGCAGTAATCAGTACTGCACCGGTGACTCACAATGCGTAAACGGCGAATGTGTAAGTGGAACCGAGTGCAACCCCGGCTTTGTTCCCGGTGATGACGGTTATTGCCACGAAGAATGCGGCAGTAATCAGTACTGCGTCGGCGATGCCATGTGCATTAACGACCAATGTGTAGGCAAAATCTGTCCACCTGGTTACGTGGCAGGCAATGATGATCAGTGCCACACGGAATGCGGCAGTAATCAGTACTGCACAGGCAATTCTGTATGCGAAAACGGGGAATGTGTTGTTGACAATGGATGTAATCCAGGATATGTTCCGGGAGGAGACGGATATTGTTACCCAGAATGCGGATATAACCAGTACTGCACGGGCAATTCTGTGTGCGAAAACGGGGAATGTGTTGTTGACAATGGATGTAACCCAGGGTATGTTCCGGGAGGAGACGGATATTGTTACCCAGAATGTGGAACTAACCAGTACTGCACAGGCAATTCTGTATGCGAAAACGGGGAATGTGTTGTTGACAATGGATGCAACCCAGGGTATGTTCCGGGAGGAGACGGATATTGTTACCCTGAATGCGGATATAACCAGTACTGCACAGGCAATTCTGTATGCGAAAACGGGGAATGTGTTGTTGACAATGGCTGTAACCCAGGTTATGTTCCTGGAGGAGACGGATATTGTTACCCTGAATGCGGCTACAACCAGTACTGCACGGGCAACTCATATTGCTCCAACGGCCAATGCGTTGTTGACAGCGGCTGTAACCCAGGTTATGTTCCGGGTGGAGATGGCTATTGTTACCCCGAATGCGGCTATAATCAGTATTGCCCCAGCGGCACATACTGTTCCGGTGGCCAATGCTACTATTACTGAGCCGTAAAAAATTTCTTTTTCTGTTTTCCTTTCTAGCCCAAAATTAGTTTTCTTTTCTAGTCCAGGTCTTTGCTAAAACTTTTTCTTTTAGCCCAGGTTTTCTTTTTCTCTGAAAAAGAAAAAGTGGAGGGGAAGGGATTTGAACCCTCGAACCCGCTAGGGGACCAAGCGTCTCACACGTTTTCTTTTGGTACAGCTTTTCTTTCCAAAAGAAAAGATGTCCTGAACCTGGCGCGTTTGACCACTCCGCCACCCCTCCCGAAGGGATGCATTATCATGCTCGCCCCCGCAACCCCATAACATTCATCATAGGATTTCTTTTTGCCAGGTTTTTCTTTGGAAAGCCGCCATGCGGCGCACCGAAAGAAAAAACTGAGCGGGCCCAGAGGGATTCGAACCCTCGACCATCAGATTTCTCAGGTATTCCCCATATCTTGAGGGGATATGAGGGTAGATGGAAGGGGGGACCTCATACTTGCGAAGCAAGTTGAGGCACTGTTCGCGAAGCGAACGAGTGTCCCCTTCCACCACTGTAAGAGTCTGCCGCTCTACCAAGCTGAGCTATGGGCCCACTGTCCAACGGTATTGTTTAAAAAGAAAGATTTTTTAAATATACCCATGCTAGAGGTCGAATGCAAGATTCTGAATGTCAAGGGTGCGGAAATCGAGCGGAAGCTCCGCAAGCTGGGCGGGAAAAGGATTGGCGCAAAAACCCTGAGAGCAATGCATTTTGACACGCCTGGCAGGGATTTCAAGAAGAACAAATGGCTATTAAGGCTGAGGACGGATGGGAAGGAGCACATACTTACAATGAAGACCGGTATGAAATGCGCGTCCGGCATCAAATCCGCAGAAGAAAAAGAGATTACAGTCGCAAATTATGCCAACGCGAAGAAAATCCTCATGAACATGGGCTTTGGGGTTGTTGGTGAGTTCGTCAAGAAAAGGATAAGCTATAGGCTGGGCAAAGCAAAGATTGAGATTGACAGGTATGGCGGCGAGCTGTCGTTCATACCCACGTTTTTGGAGATTGAGGCAACGTCAAGGTCAATAGTCCTGAATATTGCAAGAAAATTGGGATACACCGCAAAAGACCTGAAGCCCTGGACGGTATACGAGCTCATCGGATACTATAAGGGAAGAAAGCTATAGCTTCGGCTTGAGTATGCTGTGCCTGCGCAAAGTGGAGAACGTGTGCACGTAGATGGGCGAAAGCCCGCCTTTCATCTCAACCCTGCCCAGCTTGAGCTGTTTCCTGAACTCCTCAATATCTGATGCCTTGGCCTCAACGTATGCGGAGCCGATTTCGCTCCAGTGGTGCGCATCCGAGCCTGCAATCTTGACCAGCTTGTGCCTCATTGCGAAATCAAGCGCTTTCTTGTTTCCGTGCGGGATGCACATCCTTGCGTTCATGCACTCGATTCCGTCAACATACCTGCCGTAATCTTCAAGCCTTGATGCGCTGGGCGCTTTCCGAATCGTATCGTATGGGTGCGCAATGGCAACGAACGCATCCTGGTCGCGCACATCATCGATTGCCTCAAAAAACCCATTGTGCTTAATACCGCTGCTAAGGAAATAGATTAGCAAATGGAACTTGTTTCCGTCGTCTTCCTCCACCGTCTTTTCAATGCCTTTGATGAACTGCCTGCCCTTGAACTCCTTCCATGCGGAGGTTGTATCATGGTCGGTTATAGCGATTGCATCGACCTTTTTTGATTTGAGGACCTTCTTTGCCTCACCCAAAGTAATAAGCCCATCAGAAGAGCGGTGGGTGTGCAGGTGCATCTCTACCTTCATCATATAAATATTCCCCCTAAAAAGTTATAACGTATGAATCTAGACATATCGATGGCGCTCGGAGTTGTTGCGCTTGTCGCATTCCTGCTTACGGTGGTTGCGTTGCCTCCCCTAATCAGGAAGCTGAAAACCAAGGGGTTCGTCTCAGGTGACATGAACAAGGAGGGCAAGCCCAAGATTGCAAGGATCGGCGGCATTGCGGTTTTCCTGGGATTCATCGTTGCGTTCCTGCTTCCGATGCAGCTTTCGACAAACAGCATTGCGCCCGATGCGCTGCTTGCTGCTGCATTATCAATCTCGCTTATTGCATTCCTCGGGTTTGCAGATGACATTTTGGATATTCCGGATGTGTACAGGGTTATTCTACCATTGTTTGCTGCGCTCCCATTGATGCTTGTCAAACTTGGCACATCTACTATGACGCTGCCTTTGCTGGGCACTGTTAATTTATCGCTCGGCACAGTTGTTCTCCCGTTCCTTGGTCCCGTCGGGCTTAACCTCTACGTCTTATTGCTAATACCAATTGGAGTGGTTGCATGCTCCAATCTCATTAACTTGCTCGCAGGATTTAACGGACTTGAGGCGGGCAGCGGGATAATCATTTGTCTCTTCCTGATATCCATAATACTAATGGACGGGAAAGGCGCAAACCAGACTACCGCGTTATTCCTTGCTGTTGCATTGCTTGGCGCGCTATTAGCGTTCCTTATATTCAATCGGTATCCCGCGCAGGTGTTCCCCGGCAATATTGTCACTTATTTGATAGGCGCGAGCATTGCTGCGATTGTGATAATAGCAAATATAGAAAAGGTAGGTGTGATACTGCTCCTTCCGCAGATTGTCGAGTTCTTCCTTAAGGCGCTCTCCAAATTTCACGCTGAGAATTACGGGACGCCTGTCAAGGGCAGGCTCACCTACAGCGGGCCCACAAGGTCCCTCACGCATTTCCTCATGAAAACGTTCAGGCCCACCGAGCCGCAGCTTGTGCTCATGCTCTGGGGAATCCAGGTGCTTGCAGGATTGCTTGCAGTAGCAACTATGGTCCTGAGGATATAGGTGAACC
Organism: uncultured Microcaldota archaeon; assembly: GCA_903832205.1. GTDB lineage: Archaea > Micrarchaeota > Micrarchaeia > CAILAH01 > CAILAH01 > CAILAH01. The sequence goes on from CAILAH010000057.1 coordinate 26,927, forward strand.
CGTGCCGATTCTTTTGGAAATAGCCAAATCAAAGATACACGGGACGGGAGTTTTTTCACGAAGCAAAATAAAGAAGGATGCGCGGGTTTTCAAGTTTGCTGATAGGACAAGATACATTAATCATAGGCCCGGGTGCCACTGCAAGATATGCCGCAGGTGCATCAACATCGCAGAAAACATCTGGCTTTATCCGAAAAAAGACTCATTTGGATGGAACCTGAACCACAGCTGCAGCCCGAATTGCTATGCAAGGGGCAGACATATCTGGGCTTTAAGGGACATTTCTCCGGGTGAGGAAATAACGATTGATTATTCAACCACAAACGTGGATAAAAGATGGAAAATGAACTGCCACTGCAAATCAAGAAACTGCAGGCAGGTCATCAGGAGCATCCAATCCCTTCCAAAAGGACAGTTCAACAAATACAAAGGACGCATGCCACCTTATATTGAGAAAAGTTATGATGGGCATATGCGGTAAAAAGCCATAATTACAAATAAAAACTACAGCTGGCTAATTTAGCTGATGCAGATTAAGAGGGTCACACTTCAGAATTGGAGGTCCCATAAGGACACGAAGCTCGATTTCTCCAAAGGCACGAATATGCTCGTGGGAATCATGGGCTCCGGGAAAAGCTCGGTGCTGGAGGCCATCTGCTTTGCATTATACGGGACGTTCCCTGCGCTTGCGCGGAAGAGGGTAAAGCTGGGACAGATTGTCACGGAAGGCACTAACGGCGCTGATTGCAGGGCGGAGATTGTTTTTGAGAAGGACGGGAAGGAGTACACGTTAGCCAGGACCATTAGTGACGGAAAAGGGGATGCGGAGCTCAGGGAAGGCACCAGAATGATTGAGACTAAGAGCGAAGCGGTCACACGGATGGTGGAGCACATCCTCGGCGTGAATTATGACCTATTTTCCAAGGCGATTTATTCAGAGCAGAATTCACTTGATTATTTCCTTTCATTGAACCCCGGGGACAGGAAAAAGCAGATTGACGATTTGATTGGGATTGACAGGTTTGAATTAGCTCGCGCAAATTCGACCAAGCTCGCAAACAGGATTGCTGAAGAGATAGGCGAGCTGGAAAGGCAGATTGGCAGCTATGATAAGGGCGCGCTTTCTAAGGAGAAGGAGAACACAGGGAAACTGGTGAAAGAGGCCCGGGAAAGGCAGGCTACGCTGAAAAGCGAGCTGGCTGAGATTACTAACAAGGCGAATGAGCTGAAAAATAAAAAAGAGGCGCTTGAGCTTAAGCGGAAATCATATGAGGATTTATCACGGCAGCACGTCGAGTGCAGCACGTTCATAGAAAGCGTGGGAAAGGGGCTGAAGAATTACAGGAGTGAAGATGCGGAGAGGGTTAGGGGCGAGATTGCGAACGCCGAGAAGGAGATTGCAGGGCTCAGGAATGATTCGGCTGCAATGGATAGGGCACTAACCGAGGCGAGCAGGAAGATCGGCGAGATTGAGACCAACCTGAAAAGCGCTGATGCAAAGAAGAAGGAGAGCGGGGAGCTCAAGAAAAAGCTTACTGCACTTGGTGCGGCGGATGATGCGCAAATGATAAGAAAGGAAATTGAGGTGCTTAATTCCCAGCTTGTTTCTGCGGAGAAGGGGCACGGCTCATCAAATGCGGAATCCGCACTGCTTAAGAAGGATATTGCAAAGCTCGAGAGAGAGGTGGCGGAACTGGAGCAGCTGAGGAAGGATGCGGATATGCTCAGCAATGCGCACCAGAGGACGCTTGATGATACAAGGCACAGCGATGTGAGCACCATCGAGTGGATTGCCTCATTGAGGGAAATAATCAAGATTACGCAGGAATCAATAGTTGCCCTTGAGAGGGAGGGCGGCGGGCTGTGCCCCATGTGCGAGGGCCCGCTTGACAAGCAGAAGAGGGACCTGCTCGTAATCAAGAGAAAGGAGACCATAGAGAATTCCCATAAGGAGCTTGCTGAAAACGAGGCAAAGCAGGCCAAGCTCAAGAAGGAGATACAAAAGCTTGAGGTTGACCTGAAGAGAAAGGCGGAACTGGGCACGCGGCTTGAAGGGTTTGAGCTGAAAGCCAGGGAGCTCAAGGAGAAATCAGAGAAAATGAAGTCGCTTGAATTATCTGCAAAGGAGAGTGAGGCAAAGATTACTGAATTGAAGAAGAGCATTGCAGAGCAGGGTGCGAAAGCTAGTAAGGCGGATGAGGCCGCACTGCTAAGGCAAAGGATAGATGATGCGGATAAGTTCATATCGCAGCACGCCGGGGATAGGGCGGCTCTTGATGATTTGCAGAAAAAGCATAATGATGATGCATCGGCACTAGGCAAGATGCGCGAGAGCTTGTCAGAGAGTGAGAAGGAGCTTGTGAAGAAGAAGAGTATGGTTGAGGAGATTGCCAGGGATTTGGAATTGCAGGCAAAGGTGCAGCAGAAAAGCGCGCAATTTGAAAAGGTCAAATCGGATATTGCCGGAATGGATTACAAAGAGGAGCTGCTTACCGAATCGCTGGCGGCGCATAACGATGCGCTTGTCAAGAAAAAAGGGCTGGAAGTTAACGCCGAGAATATTTCTAAAAATGCGGAGCTGATGGAGAAGAACCTTGGGATGATAGAGAAACAGCTGGCGGATGTGGAAGGCAGGGAGAAAGAGCTCGGGAATATGAGGGATGCCGCCAGCAAAGCCAAGGAGTTCCAGCAGTCCGTTATTGAGACGCAGGTGCTGCTTCGCAACGAGCTTGTCAACTCAATCAATGCGGTAATGGACAAGATATGGGACGTGATTTATCCCTATGGCGACTTTACGCAGGTGAAGCTTGAGGCATCGGAATCCGATTACGTGCTCAAGGCGAAGAGGAATAATGACTGGGTTGTTGTTGAGGGAAACGTGAGCGGCGGGGAGCGCGCATCGGTGGCGCTTGCGCTGCGTGTTGCGTTCTCAATAGTGCTCGCGCCGAACATGAGCATGCTCGTGCTCGATGAGCCCACGCATAACCTGGATGAAAATGGCGTGAAATCACTGAGCGAAATACTCAGGGAAAGGCTGCCGAAAATAATGGAGCAGTCATTCATCATTACGCACGACGAGAATCTGAAAGAAGGGGCAAGCGGGAGGCTCTACACGTTCAACAGGAACAAGAGGGCAAGGGAGCCCACGCAGATTGTGTCTGATTCTGTATAAGAAAAAAATTAGAGGAATGGCAGGTAGCAGATATCGTCAGGCAATCCAGTTGCTTGGTTGACTGCCGAGCATTCATTGAAACAGTCCTGAAGGTCCTCCGGCTGCATATTCTGGCGGCACATGTTCTCGCAATTCATCTTAAGGGTCTGCTTGCAGCAGGTGGTGGCATCGCCCAGGCCCGCATCGCGGACATAACCCATGCATTGTGAGAAGCAGCCCTCGCCTGCGCCCTGGCTGTCGCAAACCCTAGTACAGGTCTCGCCATAAGTCCCATAGGGGCATGAGCTGCTTGAATAGGGCGCTGAACTGCTGCTGCAGCAGCCCGATAGCAGGACTACCGGGACCAACAATAATATCGCTAATATTTGCTTCATGGTATCACTTTATTCATTACCAAAGTTTACAACATCGCCGTCAATGGGCATGCTGTGTTCCCTGTCCATCTTTCCCTCGCCCATGCTCGCCCCAGGGGCGTAGCCCGTGATAAACCTGCCAGTCCAGGGCGCATCGTTTGCCAAGAGCTTATCCCAGTCGCGCGCAGTCCCCACAAGTGCGTAGGGCTCGAACACGTAGGGCTTGCCCTCCGCAAACAAGGCATCCTTGCCGTTCATGATATGGAAATGCAGGTGCGGGAGGTCGGAATTTCCGGAGCTGCCGAGCCTTCCAATCACATCGCCTTTCTTCACCTTGTCGCCCACCTTGAACGTTTCACTTCCGGGGATCATGTGCGCATAAAATGCATAATTGCCATTCCCTATATCAATTACCATTGAATTGCCGCCCGCCCATGCAACCGTGGGGACTGGCTTCTGGCCTGGGATATTATCTGCAAGCCCGTCTTTTGCGTCCACAACTGTGCCGTCGGCAACGGAATAGACATTAACGCCATAGCAGGGAAAGTCCTCATTGGTTTTTCCATTCGTATCGTACATTTTGTCGTTTGCGCCAAACTGTATGAAATCTATCGCATAGCGCTGGGAAATGAATGGCTTTCCATTCAGATTAAAGATGGTCTTCCTGTGGCCTACATAGTTTGACGGCCCATTTCCCACAAGCCACTTGTCGCCTCTTAACGGCGATGCGATAACCAAAAGGGGCGTGCTGTCAATTGCTGTCACCGCGCCCTCAAACACCCTTCCGTCCTTCAGATAGACCTTGTGGTAAATCGCCTTTGGCGCTTCTGTTGGCTCAACCCACATGTAGAATATGTAAGCATAAAGCCCCCTAATGGGCGCTGTTGAGGAACGATTAAGGTCATCCCCCTGCAATGTCTTAATCAATGCGCCCGTTGAATTGTCATAAACCTCAATCTTGGAGAATTCCATCTTGGTCTCATTTGAGACGTACAATTCATAGACGAGGGTCTGCTTGTTGTCAAGCATCGCCACCTGCGGTGCATGCGGGACGTACATTGCGGGTGCCGCCGAGCTTTTCGGCAGTGACAGGAATACGTTCACTGCCAATGAAATCAAAAGCAAAAGGACAATTGCAAGAAACGCTGGTTCGGATATGAAACTTGCTTTTTGTTTAGGCATTGCCGAATATCCCCTGCAAGAAATATAAATTTGCACTGGTTGAAATTGCTTATGATTGAGATGCGCCCAAAGATAGGGGTTGGCGTGATAATATTAAAGGGAAACAGGGTACTTTTCGGAAAGAGGAAGAACGCCCATGGCGACGGCTCCTGGTCCTGCCCCGGCGGGCATCTCGAATGGAATGAGACTGTTGAGGATTGCGCTATCCGCGAGGTTAGGGAAGAGGCGGGAATTGAGATAAAGAACCTGAGGCATGCGGAGTTCACGAGCGGGGACTTTTTCCCCAAAGAGAATAAGCATTATATTACGCTGTACATAGTCGCTGATTATGATTCCGGTGAGGTAACGGTGATGGAGCCGGACAGGACGGACGCATGGGAATGGTTTGAATGGGACAATTTGCCACAGCCGCTCTTTTTGCCAATCCAGAACCTGCTAGATCAGGGCTTCAGCCCGTTCAAATCATAGTTTTGCGAAAAAAGAATGCAGGGGGCAGGATTTGAACCTGCGAACCCGCTAGGGGACCGGACTTTTTACATCAATGAAGATGCAACCCAAATCCTTTGAGGGAGGATAGGTGGGTTGCGAAGGGGGAAAGGAGCGCTCTCCTTGCACCCTTCGTCCTAAATCCGGCGCGTTTGACCAGGCTCCGCCACCCCTGCACTACACAGTAATTGCAGTAATTGCAATAAGTAATATTAAAAATAGAAAAGAAACGAAAACTTATACCGGCTTTCTAAGATTCAATGTGCTCAGAGTTTCTTAACGCCCTTTGCGCGTGGGCCGCGGTCGCTTGCCTCAACTTCATATTCGACTGCGTCGCCTGGCCCTAGTGTTGCACCGCCCTCAATTGCTGATGCGTGCACGTATACATCCTTGCCGTCATCTCCTGTGATGAAGCCGAAACTCCTCGCGGAGTTAAACATCTTTACTTTTCCTTTCATCGAAAACACCTTTCGTTCAATCTATATAGACTGCAGAGAGAGATAATAAAAACCTAATGTCGGCATAACCGCGGGTCACTAGCCTTAATAAAATGCCTTTTCTGAAAGTAAAACATGAAAGTGGGGACGCTTTGTTACGTAAGGGATAACGGGAAAACACTCATGATCCACAGGATAAAGAAGGAAGAGGACATGCACAAGGGGAAATGGAACGGCCTCGGCGGTAAGATTATCCCTGGGGAATCCCCTGAAGAGTGCGCGATACGGGAGGTCAGGGAAGAGTCGGGCCTGACAATGATAAACCCCAAATTAAAAGGCGTGCTTACGTTCCCGCTTTTTGACGGGGCAAATGACTGGTATGTTTTCGTATACGTTGCGGATGAGTTTGAAGGCGAGCTGGCCGAATGTGACGAGGGAAAGCTCGAATGGATAGATAATGACAGGCTTCTTGGCCTTCCGCTCTGGGATGGCGACAGGATATTCCTCAGGTGGCTGGACGGGGACGGGTTCTTCTCGGGCAAATTCATCTACAAGGACGGAAAGCTAATTGACCATACAGTAATCTTCCATAAATAAGAAATAAACGAAAAAAAGAAAGAATGCGCCCCAAACAGGTTTTGCGAAGCAAAACTACCGGGGGTTTAAGGGGACGGATGTGCCCCTTAAGCGTACATGCCGCCGCCTGTAAGGGGCTCCTTGAACGTGCCCTCGGACTTCTTTGCGGCATCTATGTTCTTCCTGATTTTGCCTTCAAGCACCATTGCCTCTTTCACCAGCTCGCTGGTATCGATTGGCATCCCAAGGTAATCGGAAAGTGACGTGAGCACCATGGCCGCGCCGAGCGGGTCCACATAATCCGGCTTTGCCTCGGCAAGCAATGAAAGGACGGGGACCTTGCCGCCCATGGCCGCCTTCTGCAGCAGCAGTGCGTTAATGCCCGTTGTCGCGCCCTCCTTTATGGGGAGCACGCCGAACTTATCGAACAGCTTAAGCTCCTTGGGGTCGGACGTTATTCCAAAGACCTCATCCTGCTTGCCTGTGATTGAAATTCCGCCAAGCGATACCATCCTGCGTATGCCATTATCCTCACTCCATTGGTAGAGCAGGTCGGACATCAGGTGCACGGTCTTCATCGACATTACGAACTCGGACATGATGATAAGGAGCTTGTACTTGTCGGACTTGTATATCCTGAGCGGCGGCAGCGGCGTGTTGTTGTGTATTGCGATTATGGGCGGGAACAGGACGGACTCTGCATAGCCGATGAGCTCCATCTTGAACTTCTCAACTAGGAAGTTGACTGCGATTGTGCCCACAAGGCCGTAGCCCGGGAAGCCCTCAACCATTGTGTAGCCGTTATACTTAGACTTCTTGTCAAACAGGACGAATTTTATCATAAATAAGGATACGAGAGAAAGAATAAAAAGGTTAGCCAGATGGCCGTAAATTTAGGGAGAAAGTCTCATCCTGTCTCGCGGGAAGAGCGTTGTTTCCCTGATGTTGTCAAGGCTGCAAATCTTCATCGTAATCCTCTCCGCGCCGATGCTCCAGCCCGCGTGCGGAGGCGCACCCGACTTGAATGCCCTGATGTAGAACTCGAAGTTCTCAGGGTCCAGACCCCTGTTGCGTATCTGCTGTGCCAGCAGTTCCGGGTCGTGGATACGCTGTGCTCCTGAAGATATCTCCAACCCCCTGTATATGAGATCGAACGCATTGCAAATCTCCACGTTCTCCTTTGAGGGCATTGAATAGAATGCGCGGAGCTTGGTGGGCCATTTTGTGATGAAGTATGCCTCGCTGCCAATGAGCTCTCCCATGAGCTTCTCGTGCGCCCTGCTGAAATCGTCGCCCCATTCTATCTTTTCGCCGTTTGCCTGGAGCTTTTCAATAAGCTGTGAATAGGTGAACCTTGGAACCGTGGTCGGGACGTTGACCACGGACTTGAGCATCTCAAGCTCCGGCTTTCTCTTTTCAGCGACCGACTTGAGGATGTGAATCAGCACTGCCTCCTCGACATCCATCACGTCATTGTCATCCGCAAACCCCATCTCAATGTCCATCTGGTATGCCTCGTTGAGATGGGCGGTTGTTGCGTGCGGCTCGGCGCGGTAAACTAAACACTGCATGAATATCTTGTCCATTCCGCCCATCACCGCCATCTGCTTGTATAATTGCGGTGATTGTGCCAGGAATGCCTCCTTCTCGAAATAGACAATTGGGAATAATTCTGCGCCGCCTTCAGTTGCCGCGCCAACAATTGCGGTGGGCACAATCTCTTCGAACCCTTTGCCCAGTAAATATTCACGGAACGCCTGCTGCACAGTCCCTCTTACTCTGAATATTGCCTGTATCTCGGGCCTGCGCAAATCAATGTGCCTGTTGTCCAGGCGGACGTCCAATTCGGGGATTTTCTCCTTATCGGCAACGTCAAACGGGACCTTGCCGTAAACCTTGCCTAGAACCTCAACCTTGGAGGGGATAAGCTCAACGCCTGCCTTTGCGCCTTTGCCCTTCACTATTTTTCCGGTAACTGAGACAACAGTCTCCTTTGGCTGGATAAGCAAATCAACAATCTCATCCGCAACGGCGCCCCTTTTTGCGGTTATCTGCATCATGCCGCTCCTGTCCCTCAATACTGCGAATACGATTTTCTTTATGTCGCGGATCTCGTGCAGCCATCCTGCCACGGTTACCTCCGCGCCCTCTTCGAGCTTGACTGCGTCAGAAATATAATGGCTCCTCATGGGTCGGTAATGAACATTAGAAATATTTTGATCGCTCCTCATGAGGCAATTATAGGCGTTAATAGTTTTTAAATCTCATCGGCATAATCTCCCTCATGAAGCAGATAGCGGATGTCCTAAAGGACGAAATGGACGGAAAGGAAGTTGAGATTAGGGGCTGGGTCCACCGCGAAAGAGGAAGCAACAAGCTGAAATTCGTGGTGCTGCGCGACTCCAGCAATCACGTGCAGTGCGTATTCAATAAGGAAAATTTCGAGAAGAATTGGAATGAGATAGACCACATGCAGGTTGAGACTTCCCTCATCATTAGAGGTATTGTGAAAAAGGATACACGGGCTCCAACAGGGTATGAAGTCAAGGTGAAGAGCTATGAGGTTGTTGGGAAGATAGACACGTTGACGGTGTTACCGGCAACGTACGCCTCCTCCAACGTAGTAGCTGCAAAAGACTGAGGATCCGCAAAAGCTCCCATGAGGAAGTCTTGCTCATTCAATCCA
>CAILAH010000058.1 GCA_903832205.1 uncultured Microcaldota archaeon
AAAAGGGCTTAAGGACCGCAAGATCGCAAGGACAATCTCAAAGGAGATGGGTATCGAATCTGATACCATATTGGACAAAATCGGCCTGCTTGTAATGAGAAAAAAATGGTGCCCAATCCCAACAGGACGATACGCAGCAAGCTCACGCAGGAAGAGGAGGGGAAGCTCATGAAAAGGTATAACGAGCTTGTCGCCGCCGGAAAAAAGAAAGAGGAGATAAATGATATTCTCGCCGGCGAATTCAAAAAAGACAGGAAGAAGATCGGGTTCAAGCTGTGGAAGCTTGTTAGGAAGAAAATAATCCCGGAGAACAAGAACTCCGAGATAACGGTCAGGTTCACAAAGGTGGAAGTTGAGAAAATCAGGGTCCGCAGGGAAGCGCTAATGGCCAAGGGCCACGATGACACTGAACTCATAGGAATAATCGCCGAGGAGCTGGGCTTCAAGTTCTCTTCCGTACATGCGAGAGTATACCGCATGGCCGCAGATGGCAGATGGCCGAAGAACCCACACAACCGCTCCTCTGAAAAGACGACTCCGGAAGAGGCAAAGAAAATCATTGCATTGCGCAACGAGCTCATTCCCGAGAAGCTCAATGAGAAGCAGATCTCTCAGAGGATTGCGGAGAAGCTTGGCAAGAAATTGGACGTTGTATACGCCTGGATAAGGAGGATGATACACCTTGGAAAGCTGCCCGTGAATCCCCATGCGCCTTTCCGCCCGTCCCGCAATGGCACTGCCAACGTTTCCACACTAATCTCCGCAATCGAGCAGTATGGTGAAAAGGATGCAGAAAAGAAGTGATGCAGCCATTGAAATGAAAGAAAATTCATTTGTTCCCAAGAGGGACGCCACTGGCAAGTTCGCAATGCTTACTCCGCTTGTTGATGGCACTATCCAGCTTAGCATAAACAGCTTTGGCAGCCTGGATGATGACAAGCTGATAGAGAAGTCAAAACAGATATGCGCCGAGAGGGGAATAACTGCAAGGACCGAGTTTGCACATAAGTTGAAGAGCCTGCAAAACCTGCTTTGGAAGCGCGGCCTCCTTGATAAGGTGCTTGACAGCAAGCGCATTAGCTGGTCTAAAATGAAAGAAGACGCCATGGTTGCGAATGCAATCAAGTACTGCGCTGAAAATAACATTACTTCCCTCACCCAGTTTAAGCAGGAGAACTGCAGGCTTTATACCGCCATATGCCGCCGCAGCCTGCAGGAGAAAGTCCTGGCTTCCTCAACCAATTCATGGGAGGGCCTCTCAGATGCGGAGGTTGTGGAAAAGATAAAGAATTACTGCGCGGAGAATGGGATCAGGAAAAAGAAGGCGCTCAGCAGGAAGAACTACAGCTATTATTCCATCCTGAAAACGCGCAAGCTGCTTAATGAAGTCTTTGCCAATTCACGCAAGCTCCGCAAGCTTGCGGGCCTCAGCGATGATGCGCTTGTGGAGCTGGCAATCTCCGAGTGCAAAAAGAAAGGGATTGAAAGCCGCACTGACTTAAACGATAGGGACCGCAACCTTTACACCTGTTTGAGGAAGCGCGGGCTTCTGGGCCGCCTATTCGCTTTGAACGAAATGCCCTGGTCAGAGATACCCGATGACATGCTGGTGGCGTTTGCAAACGACCTTTGCATCCAGAATAATTTCACAATGCGCAAGCAGATTTTCGAAAAGGACGGCCGCCTTTACCACAACCTTAATCACCGTTCCCGCAACGGGCATAACCTTATCGATGAGGTGGTGGTCTTTAAGGTAAGGAAATGGTCCAAGATGTCCGAGGACGAGATAGTTGCCTATGCAAAAAACCTCTGCCAGCAAAAAGGCATTACCTCGCGCAAAAGGCTCCAGGACGCGGACGGCGGCCTGTATTTTGCACTTTCAGAGCGCAAGCGCGACGGCCACACCCTGGTTGATGAGGTATTTCCGAAAGAGGAGCCAAATGTCGGTACATTAATTTCAGCAATCCAGCAGTTCGGTGAAACCGATGCAGACGACAAGAAATAAGGAAATCACAGGAGTAAAGGGCGGTTTCCGCCAGGAGCAGCCAAAGGCAGAGGGGATAATAAAGAAAACTCGCAACCCGCGCCCCTATGGAGTTTTCAAAAAAATGGACGATGATGAGCTTGTCAGAACAGCAAGAGACATATGCGAGAAAGAGAAAATTACTTCAATAAAACAATTTGCGCATACACACGAAACATTGTATCGCGAACTAAAGAGCCGCGGGCTAATGGAGTCTGTTCTTGCTCCCATGCGTAGGAATTGGAAGGGCATGCCCGATAAAAAACTAATTCACCTTTCAAGGAGATACTTTATACAGCATAAAATCCACAACCGCGGCCAGCTCCACGCTATTGATGGGGGTTTGGAAAATGTCCTAAGAGACCGCAATCTCTTAGAAAAAGTTCTCTCTTTGGAAAGGCTCCAGTGGCACAAGTGGCGCAATATGCCAAAAAAACGCCTGTTGAAGGCCGCAAGAAAGCTGTGCAAAGAGAAATGCATTACTTCCCGAAACGAATTGCACAATAAGTATAGCGGCCTGTACCAGGTGTTAAGGAGACGGAAGCTCCTAGATTCGGTAATCTCGTCACGCATTATCAACTGGAAGGATATGTCTTATGATGCGCTGCTTGATATGGCTGTTAAATTCTGCCAGGAGAACGGGATAAAATCCAAAGGGGACCTTCAAAAGGCATATCTCAAGCTTTACAGGGCCGCCCGCTCACGCGGCATTTTAGACGAGCTATTCCCAAAGCAGGAACCCAATGTATCCTCGCTGATTTCAGCAATAGAGCAATATGGTGTGAATGATGCAGAAAAGAAAGAATGATTCCACAGTCCAGAGAAAAGATGGCTTTTCATCCATCGAGCCTAAAACCGAGCAGGCAATGAATAAGCCCAAGCGCACCATAAGATTTTTCACTGATGAGGAAATAACCCGCCTGTGCGAGCAGAGGAAGGCGCTGCAGGCCGAGCTTACCGATAAGGAAATATCAGCCAGGCTTTCAGCGTCATTCGGCAGGCATTACGGGTCGCTGAATGAAAAAATCAATCAGCTTGTGAAATCCGGCGTGCTTGAGGAGAACCCGAATTTCCGCCCCCGCGAGGAATTCGCCGATAATGAGCTTGAGCATATAATCAGGAGGCGCGCGGAGCTTGAGGCGCAGGGGAAGAACAACAATGAGATTTCGCGCATCATCAGCGGGGAGCTGGGCAGGACAGACAACAGCATCTATATGAAGATGGAAAAGCTGGTGAGGGCGAAGCACGTCAAGGAGAACCGCAACAAGCAAACCTATGATGATTATACTGCAGAGGAGATCCAACATATCACCAAGCGCAGGGCGGAGCTGATGGCGCAGGGCCTTATGGACACCACAATCGGCAAGAAACTCGCATCCGAGATGAAAGGCCGCTCAAAGGGAAGCCTGGTCTCCAAGATACGCTCAATGCGGGTTGCGGGCGAGCTGCCCCCCAACCCCAAGCTGCAGAACCATACGCCCTACACCGCCCAAGATGAGGAAAAAATCAAGTCAGCGCGAGCAGAGCTAATAAAGGAGGGATTCTGCGACAAGGAGATTGCGATGCTTCTTTCCGACGAGCTCAACCGCAACGTGAACCAGCTCTCCAAAAAGATCCACACAATGATAAAAGAAGGCAAGCTAACCGCAAATCCCAATAAGAAAAACCACAATCTCTTTTCCGCTGCCGAGATTGAGAAAATAAGGAAGCGCAGGGATGAGCTAATCCAGCAGGGGCTTTCCGACCATGTGCTTTCCTCAATCCTATGCACGGAAATGGGCAGGACGCTTAACAGCGTTTCATTAAAGGTCCAAAAGTTGGTTCGAAAGGGAGTGCTCCCAAAAAACCCAAATGCCTTTTCCAAAACAAAGCCAAGCTCGAATGGCACTTCCACTTTGATTTCAGCAATCGAGCAGTATGGTGTGGATGATGCTGAAGCAAAAGAAGCGCCTCTAGGCAGTAAGGATGGTGGAAAATGATGCAGAAGAAAAAGCTCACAAGATGGAGGGACATACCTGAAGATGAGATAGTGAGGCGCGTCACGGAATTCTGCCGCGCCAAGAATATTACTAAAGTCTCTCAGCTTGAGCGGATGAATTTAAGCATGGAGGCTGCTTTGAGGCATCGCAACCTGCACCATAGGGTTTTTGGCGAGCCGGTTCTTCTTTCCGAAGTTCCTGATAGGATTCTTCTTGAAGGCGCGAAAAGAATCTGCGAAAGGGACGGCATTGCGTGCAGGAAACAGCTCTCCCTGATTGATGACCCCCTTTACAGGGAAATGCTGAAGAGGAAGCTTACAGGTGCTGCCTTCAATAACCCGGATTACCGCCGCTTTATGAATCTTAATGATGCCAAACTGGTAAAACTCGCTAAAAGCGAATGCAAGAAAAAGGGGATATCCGCGAGGGTCCAGCTGAGCAAAAGGGATACCAGCCTTTACGCGGAATTGAACCGCCGCGGACTCACAGGCAAGGTCCTCAAGACAGATAAGCGCTACTGGTCCAGGATGCCCGATGATGAGCTGGAGCAGCACGGCAGGGATTTTTGCAGACGGAATGAGGTATCCTGCCGCTCGGACTTTAAGGAAAAAGACTCCTTTTTATATTATTCGCTCCTTAGGCGCGGACTTATCGACGGGATAATCGGCATGAAGATCAGGAGATGGTCGAAACTCTCGGATGACGCGCTTGTCGCTTCGGCAAAAAAAACCTGCTCGGAAAAAGGCATTGCCTCACGCGTGCAGCTCCAGGGTGCAGACAGCGGCCTGTACAGTGCCCTTTCAGAGCGCAAGCGCGACGGCCACCGCCTTCTGGACGAGGTTTTCATGAAGAAGGAACCCAACGTATCCTCGCTCATCTCGGCAATAGAACAATATGGTGCAGAAAATGCAGAAGAAAAAAAGCAGTGATGCAATCACCAAAGAAAAAAGCGGTTTCCGCAAGGAAGAGCCAAAGGCGGAAGGGATTGTGAAGAAAAAAGTGCAAAGCTGGAAGAGATATGATGATGATGAGCTAGTGGCGGTCGCAAGGGAGTTCTGCGCGAAGAAGGGAATCACGACCAGAATTGGCCTGCAGGATTATGGCGGTTTGTATGATGTGCTCCGGAGAAGGGGCCTTCTTAACAGGGTTATCGAGCCGACCGTAATTTACTGGACCAGGATGGAGAATGAAGAGCTCCTGCGTGAGGCAAAGAAGCTCTGCGAAAAGGAAAACATTACCACCCGCCGCCAGCTCGCAAAGTATGGTAGCCTGTACGCAATCCTGCTTGAGCGCGGCCTTGCGGAGCAGGTGATACCTAACTCAAGGATATACTGGGACATGCCCGAAGATGAGCTGATTAGGCTTGCAAATGAGCACCTCAAGAAGCAGGAGGGCTTGACCACTGCAGACAAGGTGTACCATAGCAAACTTTTGGCCGCCCTTAAAAGGCGCAAGCTTCTTGACAAGGTTGAATATGAGCGCGCCAGGAAGTGGAAGAGCAAGAGCGATGATGAGATAGTGGCGCTGGCCAAGGAAATGTGCGTTAAGGAACATATTGAAAACCCAAAGCAACTCAGGGAATTCGACCAGACTGCATATCTGCAGGTAAGGGACCGCGGCCTTCTTGATAGGGTCTTTCCAGACCGCGTGAAGAAAAGGAACTGGGCCGACATGAAGGATGAAGACATTATTGCTACTGCGAAAAAAATCTGCTCGGAAAAAGGCATACTAAAGCGCAAGCATCTGTACCTTTTAGACAATGGCTTATACCACACGCTTGGGAATCGCCATCTGCTCGATTTGGTTTTCCCAAAGGATAATCATGACCTGGCCTGTCTAATTTCAGCTATTGAGCACTTTGATGATGGTTAAAATCAGATTAGCTTCCTAATCTCGTCAATCCTCTTATCCGCGGGAACAGAAACCTTATGGAACTCCCAGAACACGCTCTTCACGAACCTCACCCACTTGGGCTCCGTAATCTCATAATAGATTTTTTTGTCCAGCGATGCGGGCGTCTCCACCAATCTCACAACCGTATCATCTACAATCGCGCCGCGCAGTGGCTGGTCCACGTGCCTCACATCAATCACGCCCTCGTTCATCCTCATCAATCTCTCAACGCTCGCAAGGGATTTCACGTCAATCCTCCCGAGCATGTGTATCCCCACTCCCTTCTCCGCCAATTTCCCAATCGTGTTGAACACAGCTTTCCCTTTCTCCCTGCTCATCACCCAGGAGAAATCGCCAGAAAAAGACAAATATTCTTTCTCACTCTTCTGTAACAAATTATCAATATCCTCAGTCCCGTGCCCCAGGAACGCCGCCTCTCCCCCTTCCCAAAAGGCCTTCTTCATGCTCCCGTCCACATGCTGGTATAATTCGAACGGCGAGAACTCGCTCTTCTCCCTCGCCCCAAGTATCCTCTTGCGCATGAATGAGAGCAGCTGCTCATAATCCTGCCTCGTAGAATTGAGGAACGCAATCTTGAGCCCGCCGCGCATCCCGTCCTTGAACACGTGCACCCCGATTGAATTGTCCTGCCCGCACAGCTCCTCAATATACTTGTTTGCCGTCTTCCAGGTCATGCCCAAAGAAAGAGAAATCTCCTTTATGGAGCGCGGCCTCTCCGCGAGAAGCCCCCTTATTGCGTTTGCCTTATCCTGCGTAAGCATCCAAAGACCTTCATATATAGGGAGGGAAAAGATAAAAGTTAGATTACAGTTGCCCTGTTTATTGCAAACGGCGTGCTCCTTCTGATGTCCGCCTCGCCAATCATGAACTGCGTAATCCTGTTCAGCCCGATCCCGCAGCCCGCATGCGGCACGCTGCCGTGCTCCCTCATGTTCTCCAGGTACCACTCGAAATCCCCAATCCCGCCTCCCTTGCTCTCCAATCTCTTCAGCATTGGCGACTCCAATAATCTCCTCCTCACATTCTCATAGGTGAACTCCCTCTCCGCAGCGCCAACGCATTCCCCGCCAATGTTCACAATCAGGTCCGCGCTATTGACTATCTCCGCGTTCTCTGCATTCTCCCGCATATTGAAGAACTTAATCGCCTTTGGGAAATGTGTGATAAAAGTGGGGTACCCGTTATTCTTCTCCACAATATACTGCTCATGCCTGGATTTCAAATCATCCCCCCATTTCACCCCAAACGGCTTCTCCAGTAAATTCACCGCATCGCCATACTCTATTCTCTGGAAATTTCTCGCGCACTCCTCCACCCACTCCGGCTTCCCTCCCAGCGCGCTAATGTCTTCCCCTGCCTTATCAACCGTATTCAGCAGCATCCTGCGCACCGTTTTCTCAATCTCCGTGAGCAATCCGTTGAAATCAGTCTCCAGCTCAATCTCCAGCAGCGTAAACTCAGTCAAATGCCTGTTGTCCACATCCGGCTCCGCCCTGAAGCTCGGTCCCGTTGTGAATGTTTTCCCCAGTTTTGGTATCAGCGTCTCAAGGTAAAGCTGCCCAGTCTGGCACAAATAGGCCCTCTCGCCGAAATAGTCCAGGGGGAACAGCGTGTCTATATTCTCGCACGCGCCCGTTGCCTTTGTGATATGCGGCACCGTTATCTCTGTATATCCCTCCCTGCTGAAATGATTGCGCGCGCCTTCAAGCATTGCGGACTCCACCCTGGCAACCCGAGCAGCGCGCTCGTCATACTTCCACATGGTTTTTTGTACAGTTACACCCTCCATTTGTTTCACCGCATTGTATTGTAGCGTGGAATTGTTGATGTGTTTTTAAGGAAAAAACACTACCACATAAAGGGGCTAACTGAGAAAGTATATATATGTATGCATGCATATATGCACTATGGCCAGCAAGAACATCAACATCGAGATAAAGGTGTATGAGAAGATGAAGCGCATGAAACGTGCGGGCGAGAGCTTTTCGCAGTTCCTCCTGAGGATGCTCAAGTCATCCGAGGTCGGGCTCGAGGACTCATTCGGCATGCTCAGGAACGAGCCCCTGGACTATAATGAGGTAAAGAGGGCACGGGCGGACCGCAAGTTCACGCTCTAGGTGCTATTATGCAGCTGTTTGACACATCCGCGGCCATTGAATGGCTGAACGGGAATGAGGATGTAAAAAGGCACGTGCCTGACCTTCGCATCGGCATCTCCGCAATTACAGTATATGAGCTCCTGGCCGTGGCGCTCAAGAAGGGCAAACGGTCCAATGATGCGGCCGAGCTGTTCATAGACAGGTGCACTGTGTTTCCCGTCACGCTTGAGATCGCAAGGCGCGCAGCGGAGATAAAATCGGGCCTTGAAAAAAGCGGCAGGGACAAGATAATGCCGGACATACTCATTGCCGCAACCGCAGAGCTGCAGGGGGTAGGTGTAATAACCACGGATAAGGATTTCGTGGATATCTCAAAATACTCGGGGGTTCCGCTCACTTTGGTTAAGCACAGGTAGTTCCTCTTCCCGTATAATTCATGCGATAATTAGCAATTAATCAAACCCCTGTGAAACTGCGATTTTAGGCATTTTTATATCTTTTTAGCCTAATTATTATGGTGAATTTTGAATGAGCGGTGACGCACTTTCGTTTGAAGAATTCTGGAACTCCCAGCAGAAGAAGCCCAAAGGGATTGGCTTTACAAAGGGCGAGATGAAGAGCCCTGAATGCGTAGATTTCAAGTACCTGCGCCGCGCGCGAAAGCTGGTCAGGGACTACAGGGACATACTGAACCAGAACCTCTCAGACAAGAAGTGGAGGCTCGGCTCCGAGAGGCTCTACAGGGGCTCCGGCGCATACGTTCTCGTCTATAACCTGGTAATCAAGGAAGGCCGCACCGTGCTCGACAGGAAGGTAATCGAGTTCATGGCGCCCTCCCTCATACCGAAGCAGGAGTAACTTTACTCCCTTTTTCCCATTTTTTCCTCTCTTCCCACCCCTTTTGCTGCGTGAATGCCTATACAAACCTTAATATACAGGTTATTATCCAATAATACCATGGAAATGCATTCTCTCATTGACAAAGATAAGAAGAAGGTTGTAATGCAGAGGATTAAAGACAGGAAGGCGCCTTTTTGTGCA
>CAILAH010000059.1 GCA_903832205.1 uncultured Microcaldota archaeon
GAAAGTGATGGCAGATACGACGAATGTTTCAAAGTTTAGTGCGAGGCCGGGGACGGAGGCCGCAGCGATGGAGCAGGTTGACAGGAGAGTAATAATGGAGAGAAGCAAGGAAATGGATGGGGGCAAGCAGATTGTTGTTGACAGAAAGGGAATGAAGATTGGGGACAGGATAAGGGTAAAGCTAATTTCTGCGGGAGTTGCGTATATCAAAGGAAAACGGATAAAGTGAGAAAAAAATTACGAAAGAAAAATAGGAATTATGAGCCGGAAGAGCTTGAAGCAGTTTGCGCTGCCTTCTGGTTTTGGTGGAATTCGTGCCAGCTGTCAAGCGATGCCTGCTTTCTGAACCATTCCGCACCTTCTGTAGTGAACCCTGCTGGTTGTGCCAAAAGCCTTTTCTTCTCAAGCTTGTCTAAACGGCGCATTATCCCTAGAGTGGTGGTTGGTTTGAGCATCATGGCAAGATAGCCATCGACGCCGTATCTTTCCACTGCCGCATAGGTTTGGTAAACGTGGCTTTCCCAAGTCAGCCTGAGGATGATGTTCTTTGTTATTGTAAATGCGATGGGGACCGCAAAAACGCTGCTTATAAGTGCGCCCTTACCTGCCGTTTGCTCTATGCTCGAAACAACATTAGGGAGGCCATTATAGGCTGCAAGGGCTATGCCCAAGGAAATAAAGAAATCGCGGCCAAAGGAGCCATCAACAAACCAGAAGCCCCCTGGATTATCATGGATCCCCTTATCATAAGGATTGGCACGGCTTGACGGCTCGGTTGCAATCTCGAGAAACAAGCGGTCTATGTTTGGTATCCGGGTAATTAAGGAAAAACTTCCCCAGAAACACTTGGGAGGAGGGCGATACAACTGCCTTAGTATTAGAATGTTGTTCAGTGCCCAAAGGCGCGCCTGCTCTGCATTCAAAACTCCGGTAAATGGCAAGTAGAGGCCTTCATCGGAAGTTGTGTTGCCGCGCATTCTGCCATAGGATACCTGGCTTTCCATCCATTCTTTGAGAGGTGCAAGCGGGACGCCTGACAGCTGGGACATACGACCTGCTACTTTGTCAGAAGTTATTTCATGATAGCGGAAAAACGTGCGGGATGCTTCCGCGAGTTTCTTGCTAGGCTGTTTGTTTCTAGCAAAAGTTGCGTTCATGTGATTATTATCACTGACAAATTTAAAAAACGGAACTTATCAAGTAAGAAAAAATTACGAAAGAAAAAATAGAAAATTACTGGTCGGAGCCGCCGTCCTTGTCTTCCGTGCTCACGGTCTCGAAATCTATCTTTCCGATCGTGACCGTGTGGATGCGGGTGCCGTCGACGAGCTGCCACATCTGGCCTGAGTGGTAAAGCCCCTGCTCGGGCTCTTTGCCTGCGACGTTGATCTCGACCTCAACCATGGTGTTGCCGTTGCTCGAGCCTATGAACGCCTTGCCCAGCTTCAGGGTGATGTTCTTGCTCACCTTGACAATGGAGCTCTCGCCGTGGTCGTTGCTGCTGTCATCAACCAGTATGCCGATTGCGACCGTTGTCTTTGCGCACAGGTCCTTGGGCGCATTCGGGTCCTGGTAGAGCTCATCGCCGAACTCTATCGGGTCCAAAACCAATTCGCCTGACTCGGTTGTGACGCTGTAGCCGTCCTTGCCAATCCTCACGCCCTCCTTTGTGAGCGTGTAATCGGGAGTTACGACCTTGAGGTCCGCAACCAGGATATCGCCCTCCTCATCCCAGGACTCGACGCCCTTTGATGTGAGCTCGACATCGAACTCGCCGACCTTGAACTTTGCTGTGCCATCTTCGCTCAAAATCATCGTGCTTGTTTCCTCGCCTGATACTGCGTTGAGCAGCACCCTGCTTGTGTAGTAGATTTCATCAACGGACTGGTCCATCAGCTTCACGCCGTAGCCGTTCACGACCTCGGCCTTGCCTCTCGCAATAACCGTAACGTCGCCGTTCTCATCCCTCAGGAGAAGGTCGCCATTGTTGCTTGAGAGCGTTGCGGTATACTCCTTGTCGCCGATCTGCACCTTGTCGCCCATTTTTACGAAAACCTGGTTGCCCGCGACACTGAGCTTGAGAAGCACGTTTGCCGTAGTTGTTGAAATGCACTGGTGGCCCGCGTCCTGCTGGCCGCCGTCCGCGACAACTGCCGCGTCTGCGCCCGCATCAACGGGGCCTGCATCCTTGTGGCCTACATCCAGGCTTGGAACGCCTGCATCATACAGCTGGCCTGCTTCAGGCTGCGAGGTTCCTGCATCATCCTTCACCTCTGCTGAAGAGAGGTCGGTGTTGCCCTCACATGCCATAAGGCTTCCTGCGAGCAGGAGCGCGCTAAATGCGGCGGCTGCCCTGTTGATTTTTGCCTTCTTTCCCCTAAGCAGCTTCACCTGGTTTGCATCGATAGAATCCTTTTCCTTCACAACTGGTTTTATTTCAGACATTAAACAACCTCCTAGTGATTTTTAGGACGTGCCGATGTTTATAAACGTTTCCATTGGCGCAAAACCGCAGGGCGGTATGCAAATGCCCCCTTCCAATTCGGTGGCTAGCTTATTGCTACTGTTTTTTATTAGTTGATATGCATAATCTATGCATGAATGAGGCGAAGTACATCCCCTGGACAGAGAAGTACAGGCCGGCCAGGGTCAGCGACATTGCAGGGCAGAAGGAGATAGTGGAGCGCCTCGAGTCCTATGTGAGGGAGAAAAACCTTCCAAATCTTCTATTTGCCGGGCCTGCAGGGGTGGGAAAGACCACCGCGGCCATTGCCATTGCAAAGGAATTGTACGGGAAAGAGTTCAGGGAAAGCTTTTTGGAATTGAACGCGAGCGATGAGCGCGGCATTGATATTGTCAGGGGCAAGATAAAGGATTTTGCAAGGTCGGTGCCCATAGCGAACGTGCCGTTCAAGATCATATTCCTGGATGAGGCGGATGCGCTCACATCCGACGCGCAGAATGCGCTCAGGAGGACGATGGAAATGTACGCCAACGTCACCAGGTTCATACTTTCATGCAACTATTCATCCAAGATAATCGAGCCCATACAGAGCAGGTGCGCCATGTTCAGGTTCACCCAGCTGAAGAGCGAGGACATCGAGAAGATGATACACCACATCTCAAAGGCGGAGGAGATGCAGCTGCCAAAGGAGGCGGTGGACGCGCTCATTGATGTGGGCGAAGGCGACATGAGAAAGACTATCACGCTCCTGCAGAGCGCAGCGCTCTACTCAAAGAAGATTACCGAGAAGCAGGTTTACGGGCTTGCCGCAAAGGCGAAGCCGAAGGAGATTTCAGAGATAATCGAGAAGGCCTATGCGGGCGAGTTCGCAGAGTCGAGGAAGATGCTTGAGAAAGTGATGGTCGGCTATGGGATGAGCGGGCAGGACGTGCTCGACCAGATATATTCGGAGATTGTGAAGATGAACATCCCGGACATGGCCAAGGTGCGGCTCGTTGACAAGGTGGGCGAGTACAACTTCAGGCTTTCGGAAGGCGCGGATGAGAGGATACAGATTACCGCGCTGCTTGCGCAGATTTCATTGGAAGGGCGGACGGAGAAAAAATAATGATACGCCAAGGGAAGAGGGCGGGCAGGAAAAAAGCAATGAAGTGCATGGAAGAGGACAGATGAGAAAAATGATGATTATGAAAGAGGGGATTTGAATGGGTAAGTCGCTGTTGTTTATCATATTGCTGGTTGCCGGCATTGCCGTGTTCACGGCCGGATGCATAAAGCCGCAGGACGGCTCGGATACCATGACGTTCGAGAAATCCATCATAAATGATGCCAAGGCCAGATATCCTGACGCAAACATCGTGGAGATTGAGGGCTCTGAAATGAGTGCCGGCGTCAACATGACAAACGTGCGCGTCTCATTTGGCATTGGCACCATCTGCCCCTCCAGGATGAGGCTGAGGTACAAGAACACGTTCGGCTATGAGACGGGCGTGCCGACCTACATAGTGAAGGACTGCGAGTACAAGTGCGAGGGCAACTGCATAATCACGGGCGAGGAAGAGGCAATCATTGCTGCGCACAAGCTGCCCGGGACCGAGCAGGTGCAGGCATTCATTGGCGACGGGACGGGGATTAAGACTTCCGCGGCATACTCTGCGGAGTTTGGCACCTGGCTGGTCACATTCAACAGGCAGTCGGATGGCTCAAAGATGGTTGTGAAGCTGACCTCAATGAATCCAAGCGTGCTTCAGATTGAAATGGAATAGGTGGTAAAATGAAACTGAATGCGAAAATAAGCCCGGAAGAACTGAAGAAGGATTACCCGACCCTTTGGGATGTGGGGCAGAAAACAAAAAGGCTTGCCCCGATAATGCTCGGTTCCTACATTCTTATGTTTGTTTTCTTCATAATAGCTTACGCCGTTTTGAAGAGCAGCAATCTCGCAGCATTCGTTTTTGGCCTGGGAATCACGATCATTAGCTTATCCGGAATTTACTCGTACTTCGTCATTTTACCAAAAAGCGCGCAATACGGGAAAGAACTAAATGAGCTGGCGCAAAAATTGATGAAACAGGATAAAAACGCCACAACAGAAGCTACTGCGAAGCTAATAGGGTTGCAATATAGTGTATCGAAAACTCCCGGGCTCCTGACTTTCAACTCTCTAATGGCACTATTGTTTTCAGTAGTCGGGCTTCTGTTCGGAATATTTATGATGGTCGGGGGCATCCTATTTAAGTTATAGGCTTCTTTTTCCCAAATTCTACGTTCTTGTGCAGGAAGATGCAACTTGACATAGAGATTTAATGATTATACTGAAACTATATGCGGTAACCCACATGCGAATCGACAGATTTTACTTCATCGTTTTCTTGGTTTTAGGAGCTTTGTTATTCGGATGCACTCAGCCAACTTACAAAGGTTGTGCATATGATAATCCAACTTGTGGCCAGGATCATTTATGTACAAATAATACCTGTGTTCTTAGGCAAGGCTGCCAGTATGCCAATCCTTCTTGTTCTCCAGGTTATGATTGCATTTCCAATGACTGTGTCTTAAGTGAAAGGGATCCGCTAAATAAAATCAACTCATTGTTTAACCAGGCAGATTATTCCCAACAAGGCTTCATGTATTATGCCGCCGATTTATACAAGGAAGGCCTTTTCCCTTCCCTGCCGTATTTGACCCCGATAAAGAACCAGGGCAATAGAGGCAATTGTTGGGCATTTACCCAAGTGGCCGCTGCTGAAATATTTTCACTTAACAGGCCAGACCTATCGGAACAAAATTATGTTTTCTGGAGATATGCCACAGGACGGCCCGCACCAGAATTAGGAGTGCCCATTGGCCTTGAAAGCGAATGGCCTTACAATCCTGCTCTTTGTAAGGCTCCCCCCTATTACGAAGGAAATTCCCAGATGGGCGAATATGTTGTTTCAGGCCAAACCTTTCCCTGTGGCCTGCCGGATGTTCCCAGCCCGTCCTGGACTGATGGGAAACACAGCAGCGTAAGTGGGAATACTGTCACCTACACGGGTGGAGGGATTCCCAGCGGAACAATGGGGGATGGCCAAGGAATCATTGTTGATGATACCACAATCCAATCATATGTGCCAATTAATAGCAAGTTCGGAAGATGCATGATTGGCCAATCACTAAATATAGACCATCCAACCGACAAAGATATGGAGAAAATAATTACCCTCCTTATTGACCTTAGGTATCTGGTCGGGGTCGATATTTACAATATGAACGAAATATCTCCTCAAGGGTTTGTTCACGGCGGCATTACGGAATCAAGCCAACACGAGGTTCTCCTGATTGGATTCGTGCCTAATGCAAAAGTACCGAATGAAGTTAAACAAAACCCATACTATAGCAGCGGCGAAGTAGGATATTTCATAGCCAAAAACTCAGCGACAACAGGCAGTGGAGATTATGGATTTATTTATTTCCCCTATTCGTGGCTTAAGGCCAACATGTGGAGTGCCAGTGAATACAGATATGATGTTAATTCAACAATTTATCAAGATTGCCCTAAAAGGCCAGATGCAGGTGTTCCAACAGATATTCCTGTGGGCGATTCACCATGTAAATCTGGATTTGACTGTTATACCAATCAATTATGCAATAATGGCTTTTGCCAGAATTCATAACTGAAATGGCACTTATGTTATCCGTTATTTTTCCCAGGGCTTCTTTTTCTTGAATACCTGCTTCAGCCCAAAGATTATCAGGGCCAGGATAATGGCGCCGAATATTACGGCCGCCGCGCTCAGCATGGTGAGGAAATTCGCGTCCTCGGCAATCTTTTTCTGCGCATTCAGCTCCTTTACGGCCTCATCGGCATACTGCTCTGCGAGCACGGGGTCGTCATAGAGCACCGAGGTTGCATTTGCGATGAGCGCGGAGGCCCTCGCGGTGTCTGCCGAGAGCTTCTTTGAATTGTTCAGCTCGGTGAACAATGCCTGCGCCTGCGCAATGCTGCTGTTTGCGGAAATGAACGCGCCCTTCTTTGCATTGAGCAGCGACTGGGCATCGCTCAACTTTGAGACGAGCTCGGTGAGCTTTGTGTAGGCCGTGTCCAGCTCATAATTATCAATGTCCTCGCCGGTCGTGTTAAGCAGGAACTCGATGCGGTCCGCCGTGTAGGGAACCTTATAGTAGTCAAGCTCCGACCGTATCTGCGCGTAGGTCTGCTGCGCATCCGTAAGCTGCGACTTGTAATTGTCGATGCGCTGGTTTTCAACGCCTTCTTCCGAGTCCTGCACATGGGAGAGCGACGCATAGCGGATCTCAAGCTCTTTGAGCATTACGTTCGCATCCGCATAATTCCCGCTGTCGATGTTATTGTTAACTGAAGTGAGCTCCAGGAATATCTTGTTTGCCGCATACTGGAGCGAGCCGGAGAGGTTCGCCGAAAGCGCCTGCGTGTTTGCGGCAAGCGCAGTGCTGCGGTTCTGCAGGTTCGCCTTTACCTGCGGGCCGAGGAAAGACGCATCGCCCTCAAGCTGCGGGCCGATGCCCTTCAGCGTGGAGTAGGCAACGTCATACTTGGAATCGTTGAGCTGTGCGAATGCGGCCGCAAGCGCGGTCCTATAGGTTGGGCACCTGTCTATTGTGTTTATCTTGATATCACTCGCAACGGTGTAGAGGCTGCATACCGCATCAACTTTCTTGGATGTTTCCGCAAAGAGCGAGACGACATCACCTTCGCCGAGCAGGCTTGACTTGTTCAGGTAGAGAATGATGAGCGACTGGTTCTTGTAGTCAGTCACATAGAGCTGGTCCCCTGATGGGAATATGCCGGAGATTTGCTTGAACTTGTAGGTTGAGTTGTCAATGGAGTAGACCACGCGGCCGTCAGATTTGAGCAGGACCTCTATGGATGTCTTTTCGTTCTGCACCACGTATATGTAATCCGCATCGACCGCCACAAAATGCGGGTTGGAAAGCGTGCTGCCCGAGCTGCCCCTGCCGTATGATTGCGAGTAATTTTCCTCATTTGTGAATACGGCAATCCTGTTGTTCTCCGTGTCCGCAATGTATATGGTGTCGTTGTAAACGAAAAGGCCTTCGGGGTACTTGAAGATGGCATCGCCGATTCCCAGGTAGTTCCAGCTTATGCTGCTCTTGAACACGTACTTGTTGGGGCTGTACTCCGAGAGCACGTTTACCTGGCCTTTGTCGCGGTCAAGCATGTAAATTGTGTCCTTGGATGCGGCAATGGCCGCCGGGTACTGGAGCGCGTAGGATTCGCTGTCGCCCTTGAACTTGAACTCGCCCGTGTTCTTGTCGAACTTGAACACCTTGCTTCCCTTGTCGAGCACGTAGAGGTAATCGCCGTCAACCCATGCACTAACCACGTTGGACATGTAATCGTCAACGCCCGGCCCCACCGCGCCGAAAGACTTGCTTGTGCGGAACTTTCCTGTGGGCTCTATGTAGTACTTGTACACGAGGCGGTCGTCGTTATACCAAATGTAAATGTAGCTGCCGTCAACGAATACGCCCTGCGGGTGCAGGTCCGAGCGCGGCACATAGGTGCTGTTAAGCTCGAACCTTGCGGCGCACGCTAGCGGCATAATAAGAAGCAGCGCGAAGAGCGCAATAATTATTTTTTTCATCATAAACAACAACCCCCTATATTTTGAACTATACACGGCTCACGCAAGCCTCTGCTTGGTTATCCTGAGTATGTGCATGAGCAGTGAAATCTCTTTCTCTGATAGCGTCTTATTATACTTTTCGAGATAGAGGTCGGCGTCCCTCTTGGGCACGTAGGTGTAGAGCGTCTTGCCATAGGCCACGTCCTTGCCGAACATCACATCATCAACCGAGATTGCCACCTCGGCGCCCTGCTCGGCCTCAGGGATGGACTCCTTGTCTTCCTGTATTGCCCTTATCTTGCCGAGTATCCTGCCGTTCTCATCAATGATTGTGGCCTCGGGCCGTATCCTGCCAACCTCGATCTTGACCCCGAACACGGCTGGCTTGCTCGCGCGGAAGCATAGGCCCGGCAGTATGTGCATCTGCGCCACCGGCTGCAGCTTGTCAATCACGTTGCGCTTCTCCTCGGCCTCCTGCTCCTCCTTCCACTTGAAGAAGTTCTCGATGAGCTGGTATATCACGCCCTCCACGAATATGGGGACCTTGCACTCGCGCGCGTACTGGTCCACGTCCTTTGGCACCTTCGTGTTGAATACGAGTATGGCGCGGTCAAGCTTGTTCTGTATTCCCACAGCGGAGCAGTCAGCCACATCCTTGCGCGATACCGCGCCTATGCCGACGCTGCGCACCTTAATGCCCGCGTGCGAGAGCAGGCGGATTGCCGCCTCCAGCGAGCCAAGGGTATCGGCGCGTACGGTGACGCCCTCGCCGTCGCTGAACGAGAGCACGGAGGAGACCTCTTCCTTGAGCTCATCAATCGCCGGGTCGTCTTCGCCCGTCACCACGATGAGCGTTGAGCCGGGGATTGCATCCTCCAAATCGGGCGCCGCAATCTTGATTCCTGCCGCTGCGCCCACGATTGTGACATTTGAGAACTTGTCTTTGGGGTCGCGCATCTCATCCAGCGGCCTGGGCCTGAGCATTGCGCGGATATGCGTCACCCTGTGCCCACCGAACGTTGCGAACGCAATCTTGTCGTTGACGCGGATTGCGCCGTCGTAAAGTATGGCATCAAGGGTTTTGCCAAGGCCGGGCTCCTCCTTCACCTCAATGATGCTGGCGCGGCCTGGCGCGGACTGGTTGATGTGCAGCCGGTTCTCAAGGAACTTCTGCGCAAGCCCCGTGAGCATGATGAGCACCTCTGCAATGCCCTCGTGCGTCTTTGCGCTCACGGGCACGATTGCAATCTCCTTGGTGAAATCGCCAATGCGGTCGAACCTCTCGGAATTGAACCCGTGCTCCGCGAGCTTTGAGACGGTATTGTAAATCTTGGTGTCAAGCTCATCCTGCGTCATTTTCTGCTGCTTCTGCAGCGATTCCATCACCGAATTGGTCTTCTGCGACCTCCACCCCTGCACCAGGTCAACTTTGCTGAGCGCGACTATGAAAGGCGTCTTATACTCCTTGAGTATGTTCAGCGCCTCGATGGTCTGCGGCTGGAAGCCCTGGGATGCGTCAACGACGAGGACGGCAATGTCCGCGATTGAGCCGCCCCTCTTGCGCAGGCTGGTGAACGCCTCGTGCCCCGGCGTGTCGATAAAGAGAAGTCCGGGAACGGTGATTTTGAGCTTCATCTTCTCCAGGAGAGGGCCGCCGATGCTTTTGAGCACTTCCGTCGGCACCTCACTGGCGCCAATGTGCTGGGTGATTGCCCCCTTCTCGTGCTTGTGCACGTTCGTGTTCCTGATTGAGTCTAGGAGCATCGTCTTTCCATGGTCTACATGGCCCATGACCACCACAATGGGCTGCCTAATGAATTCCATGCCGGCACCTTTGCATCACTACTATTCATTCGTAATATAAAGCTTTTTAATTTTCAGTGAGATGTAGATGGCGTGAGCGACGACATTGAATTCTTAGATGTGGCACTCCTTAAGAGGATTGACGCGGAAACCACCGTGGAAAGCTTCGGCTCCAGGATAAGCAGCACGTTTTTTGAGGCGGCCAACCTGCTGGGCACACTGAAGATAAAAGGGCTTATTGACATACATTCCGCAATCGGCAACAGCCCCGTGCTTATCACCGAGAAGGGCAGGATGCTGCTGAAGGATTTGGACGTGAATGCCGAGGCCGAGCCGAGCAAAATGGACCTGGCGGTGCTGGGAAGCATACGCGGCGGGCTCAAGAACCCGAAGCAGATTGAGGGCACGCTCAACATAAAGAGCAACGATATTGCCTATGCAATTTACAAGCTGGCGAAAAGGGGATTCATAGATTACAGGGTGAGAAATGCGGGCGTGGAGCTGATGCTCACGACCCAGGGGTTCGAGGAAGAGAACCCGACCGTGAAGGAGCACGCGAACCGGGCGCTCGCAAAGATTGCGCTCGCCAAGCCGGAAATGAAGGGGCCGGGTGAAGTGAGGAACAGGGCCGCGGAGGAGCTTGCTGCAGAGGATTTCGGCGGCGAGGGGCAGGAGGACGTGCAGGCGGAGGACAGGAACACGTCCAAGGTCCTGTATTATGCTAACAGGTATAAATGGCATGCGCTCGGGCTCATTGTAGTCGTTGCTGCGGCCGCCATTTACATCCTATACCTAAGGAAGTGATGCCATGGATGCGTCAGATGACTTGAGGATTTTTACGGATAGGGGGGTTAAATTGCCCAAGTTTGAGGTTGTCCCCATAGGCCAGAGGCCTAAGTTTTTCCCAGCGGAGAGGTATGTGATTAAGGCGCTGGGAAAGGGGCTTGTGCACAAGACTGATGTGGGCGCAATCAAGACGAACGTGGAGAGGGAGAGCGTCGAGGTTGAAATGAGGCGGATGAGAAATAAGCTGGACAGGTTCAAGCTTGACGGGTTTATCATACAGGAGCAGGTGCCAAAAGGGACCGAGGTTATCATTGGTGCAAAGAGGGATGAGCAGTTTGGTGACGTTGTTCTATTTGGTTTGGGCGGCGTTTATGTTGAATTGTACAAGGATGCCTCGGTGAGGCTTTGCCCAATCTCAACGAATGATGCGCTTGAGATGATTGGAGAGACAAAGGCCGCAAAAATATTCGATGGATTCCGCGGGGCGGAGCCCATTGACAAGCTGATGGTTGCGGGGATTATCAAGAAGGTGTGCACAATCATGCACTACAACAACATAAAGGAGATTGACTTGAACCCGGTTATACTTTATCCAAAGAGCTATTTTGCAGTGGATGTGAGGGTGATTAGATGAAGGGGAATAAACGCGGAAAGCTCTCATACAAAGTCGCAAAACTCCTTAAATCCCTGCCGGAAGCGAAAGTTACATCCGTCAAATACTTCCCTGAAAACACATTATATACGGACATCTATTCGTCATCTTTCAAGACCGCGGACATGCGCGCGGTGCTTGACCCTGACAGCGTGGTTGTGATTGGGGCATCGAGAAATCCCACGAAGGTCGGGCATGCAATGCTCAAGAATTTGATAACTGGCGGCTACAGCGGGAAATTGTTTGCTGTGAACCCGAACGCCGACAGCATACTTGGCGTGAAATGCTACAAGAGCATCACCGCCATACCGCAAAAGATTGACTGCGCAATGATTGCGGTCCCCGCTGAGGATGTCAATCAGGTAATGGAGGAGTGCGGAAAGAAAGGAGTGAAGGGCGCGATTATAATTTCCGGCGGGTTCAAGGAAATCGGCGAGTGGGAACGCGAGAACAAGCTCGCAGAAATAAGCAGGAAGTATGGCATCGCGGTAATCGGCCCCAACTGCCTCGGCATCGTGAACATGAAGAAGCATATTGACTGCATATTCCTGCCCACCTATAAGATGAAGAGGCCCAACTTCGGGAAAATCAGCTTCATTACGCAGAGCGGTGCGGTGGGCTCGACCATTCTTGATTTGGTCGGAGAGTCCAACATTGGCGTTTCAAAATTCATTTCATACGGCAACGCGGCCGTGCTCGATGAGAGCGACCTGCTGCGCTATTTGCGCGAGGATGAGGACACCGCAGTGATTGTGATTTACATT
This sequence comes from uncultured Microcaldota archaeon, assembly GCA_903832205.1. Taxonomy (GTDB): domain Archaea; phylum Micrarchaeota; class Micrarchaeia; order CAILAH01; family CAILAH01; genus CAILAH01. Next base: position 12,079 of record CAILAH010000059.1, read on the forward strand.
GAGGGCGTAAAGAACGGCAGGATATTTTACGAGGAGCTCAGGAAGACGTGCGCGGTGAAGCCGGTGGTGGTGCTCAAGGCAGGCAAGGGCACGCTCGCGGCGGGCGCTGCCAAGTCGCACACCGGGGCGCTTGCGGGCGATTACAAGGTGTTCCAGTCCATGCTCAGGCAGGCCGGCGCGGTTGAGGCGGAAAACCTTCCTGAATTGTTCAACCTCTCAAAAATATTCCTGCAGCCCCTGCCAAAAGGGGATAGGATATTCGTGCTCACAAACGGCGGCGGGGACGGAGTGCTCGCCGTTGACGCAATTGAGAAGAACGGCCTGAGGCTCGCCGAGATAAGCGCGAAGATGAGGGCGAAGCTGAAAAAAGTGCTGCCATCGCACGTGGTTGTCGGGAATCCGTTCGACCTAACGGGTGATGCCGACAGCAAAAGATATGGCATGGCGCTAAACGAGATAGTGAATGAGGAGGGCGTTGATGCCATCATTGCGATTACGCTTTTCCAGACCGCCGGGCTTGGTTCCGAAGTGGTGAACACGGTGATTGATGCGGACATCAAGACCGATAAGACCATTGTGTCCGTGGCAACGGGCGGGGATTACACGCGCCTGCTGCTTGGAATAATAGAGTCTTCGGGCGTGCCTGCCTACGGCTCGCCGAGCGAAGCGGTGGATTCAATCGCCAAGGCGCTCTGGTACTACAAGAAGCGGGAGAAGAACGTCGCTGAAAACGAGGCAAAGGACCAGCAGCATCTGTCTGCGGCACTTGGCAAGGCGCTGGAGCGCGGGCCGGAAAAGCAAAATGCGCCTGCTTCTGTGCAGGCGAATGTGCTGCGCACGGGCGCGAATGCCCTGCCGCCAAAGGCCCGCCATAAGTGAGCATTATGCTTTTACAACTACAGCTCAGCAGCCTCTTGCTGCTTTTTCTACTTTACCTAAACATCAAGGTCATACGCAGGTATCTGGCCACTGACAACACCAATTATGTGATACTGGTTGCGGTGCTGCTTTTTGCGTTCTTCAATTTCTGGCTCACTACCTACAGTGAGATTCTTGGAAAATTCCAGGAGCAGTTCACCATCATCATGAATCTCCTTCCCATAATAATCATCATTGCAATCGTGTGGCTTGAAGGCAGGAGAAAAAAGGAGGAGCGCGAAAAGCTCAAGACGAGGGAGTTCTTCTCCAAGTATGTTTCAGAGAAGATTGTGAATTCATTGTTGAAGGAAAAGAAGTTGGAGCTGGGCGGCAAGAAGGTGCCGGTGACTGCATTGTTCACTGATGTGCGCGGGTTCACGGCCATGTCCGAAAAGCTTGACCCGAAGCAGGTGGTCGATGTGCTGAACGGGCATTTCGATATCATTAACGAGGAGATGTTCAGGGAAGACGGCACGGTGCTCAAGTACATCGGCGATTCCGCAATGGCGGTGTTCAATGCGCCAGTGCTGCAGGAGGACCATGCGGTGAGGGCGGTGCGCGCGTGCGTCAATACGCAAAAGAGGATGCTTGCATATTCGGCCGAAGCTAAGATAAAATTCGGCGTTGATTTCACAATCGGGATCGGGGTCAACACGGGCGAGGCGGTCGTAGGAAACATCGGCTCCCACAGGTATATGGATTACACCATCATCGGCGATGCGGTTAATACGGCCGCAAGGCTGAACGGGCAGGCAAAGGCGGGTGAGGTCGTGATAAGCGACAGCACCCATGAGCTTGTGAAGGATAAGTTCAGGTTCTCCGAGCCCGAAGCGGTGATGGTGAAGGGGAAGGCGCAGCCCGTAAAGATTTACAGGGTGTTATACGAGTGAAGAGTTGGACATTTAGAGAAATAAGAAAATGAAGTGGGAAGAAGAAAAAGTGAAGATGGAAATAGCAGATGCGCAATGAAAAATGTAAAGCAACAAGGCAAAGATGGAAATGGCTGAATGTGAAGCAAGATGAAAGTGGCTGAAGTGCAATAAAAGAAGGTGAAGATGAGATGATAACGGAATACCTATACGCATTCCTGATGTCACAGGACGGTATGCGCAGGGTGCTTGAGAAGAGGGGATGGAAAATCCCGCTGGTAATGCTAATCGTGGCGCTGCTTGCAGTATGCCTTCCCGCAAGGCAGCCCTTCTCATTCTCGGATTATGCCTATAATATCATGCTGTTGGGATGGAGTTCCATACTCATAAACGCCGTTGTTGCGGGATTGGCCACCGTACTTTTCCACGCAAAGTTTGCAGGCAATTTCTTCGGCCTCCTCAGGATCACTGCCGCCGCATTCATAATCAACACGCTGCTGCTCCTTCTGCTTTATGCAATAGGGATTCCGTTTGGCGCAAGCGGCACTTTGCTTGCGGCTGCAGCAACGCTCATCTCAACGTATTATTTTGCGGTGCTGCTCGCAATTGCCGCGGGATGCAACATTAATGCAGAATCGCAAAATGAGAAAATAAAAAAGTATGCAGTGGAAATCACCGCACTGCTTTTGTGGTATGCGTTCACATTCTACATACTTGCGCTGACCATTTAATCGTTCTAATTTTTCCTGCTTGCGGCATAGAGCGCCCCAACAACCAGGAGGATTGCTGCCGCAGTGCCGCATCCCGATGGCTTGGGCGCTACATCATCAGTTAGGCCCTGTGAGATGGGCTCTGAAATCTGGTTGATGGTTGCCACGGCATAAAGGCTCAGCCCGCCAGTGCTCACCTCGTATATGTAATAGTCGCCGCTTTCGGTTACCGTTGGCGTGAGCACTTCCGTGCCGCCGTCTTCCGTATAGCGCAGGATTACCACATCGCCATTCACCATGCTCTTGGGCACCTTGAAGCGCAGGACTGCCGATTTGATATTCGTCCCGTCCTTCAGGTTGTCCAGGTTTATCTCGATTGAGTCAAGGGTTGTGAAATTTGTATTTTTGTCATACTTCAGCTGCACCGCCTGCCTGAACTTGTCGCGAATCTCCTGCGTGAGGTCCACGCGCTGGGCATTCACGTTTGAATCAAGCTCAATTGAGTTGAGGTCCGCAACAATCTCAATGCCTATGCCGTTGGCAAGCTGGCCTGAAACGGAAATCACTCCGTCCTGGAGGGTCCTTGTGCCGTCCTTCTCGCCAATAACCGTCCCCTCAATTGTAACATTCAGGTTCCTGCCGTTGCTTTGGACAGAAATGTTGCGCTCGAGCGGCGGGCAGAAATCGAACTTTCTTGAGAGCTCGCCAAGCGCGAACGTGCATCCCGCATCATCGCACCCGCCGTAGATTTTTGCGCCTTTCACGGTGCAGGAGACCGTGTTGGCATCGGTGTTTGTGCAGCTGCACGGCGTTTTCGCCATGTTTGTGCAGATGAGCTGCACCAGCGCCGCGCTGGGCTGTATCATTCCCACGTCCTTATCTATTCCAAGGAAGGATGCGATGCAGGTCTTGTCATCGCATTTCACAAGCAGGTTCTCGTTGAAATCCACTTTGCACGCCTTGCCGCCGATGTCTTCGTAGCAGGAGCAGGTGGCGTGCAGCCTGTTCTCGCACACCTTCTCCATCAACGCAGTGTTGTCTGCGGTGGCGCGGGGGATGCAGGCAGGCGCCTCTACTGTGCCATCTGCAGAAACAAGGGCATCCTGTGCGAAAAGGATTGCGGGTAAAAATGCCAAAAGCAATGCAACGAGAAATATTTGTTTGATGCGCATGCTCAGTTAAGGAAGGGGTTTTCTTAAAAATATTAGCTGCCCGCCTTTTCGAAAGGAGGAGGAATGAGATTAAGAGGGGGAATGAAGGTAGAGGGAGAAAGGGGGACACTTTCCCCTGTCTCCTCTTATGGACTCGCGGGGAATCGAACCCCGAGCCTCCACCTTGTCCTTTGTCATTCGCAGATGCGAATGAACAACCGACACTAAAAGAAATCTTCTAGTGCCGTTCCCAAACCCCTGTGAGGGGGAATGAGATTAGAAGGAGAAAGGGGGACGCTTCCCCCTGTCTCCTCTTGCGAAGGTGGCGTCATACCGTTAGACCACGAGCCCACGCTAACTAAGATGGTTTAAGGGATGTTAAATATAAATTAATTAGAAGGCGAGTGCCCTTGCCATTGCCTGCTTTTCGTTTGCATCGATTGTGGAGCCGCACTTATAGCACTTGAAAGAGCAATCGGATGCGGAATCAAAATCATATGTTTCCTGGCAGGATGCACAGAAAAAAGCGGGGACCGGGATTTCGACCACGTCGGCTTTTACGACGGCATCAAAATTACAATTCTTGAGGAACGTCTTGAGCTTATCCTGCTTAAGTGTCCAGATATAGGTATACTTGCCGGTATCGTCGTCAAAGCTCCTCTTGTACTCTATGAGGTTATGGTTAAAGAGCTTATTCAGGACGGCCCTGATTTTTGAGGGCTTGACCCTGATTTGCATGGAAATATACTCCGCGGAAACGGGTTTTTTCAAAAAGGGCAGCACGATGACAAAGAGCTCTCCAAAGTGAACCACTGCCTTGTTCTTAACGTCAATGTTGCTATTGATATATTTCATAACCATATAATCACTTTGTGAGCATGAGCATATTATATTTGAACTTCCCTGCTTATATACCTTTTGATTTGTTTATAACAATCGCAGGGTAATCGCTAACATTCCATCCAAACTATATAAGCGTATCATTTATTGTACGGCCGTTCTTAAACCCTATCCCGTTTTGCCGAACTCATGAAACCCTTGAAATAGCGGTTTATATTCTGAACATCCCTCTCGTGCCAGGGCTCAAACATGGGATGCCCCTTTACCACCCCCTGGGCAAGGTCTATGATGTACAGTTTGCCATTCGGGGCGCAGAGGACATTGTATTCGCTCAAATCAGCGTGCACAAAGCCGTTTTCGTACATTTTTTCGGCCTCTCTGAGGAGGAATTTATAGTCTTTTTCCGGGTCAAAGGGCCCGTGCGCTTTGAGGGTAGGTGCTGCGCCGCCCTCCTCACCTATGAAGTCCATTACCAATATATTATTGCGGAATGTGTGCGGGTGGGGGACCAGCACGCCCATTCTCTCGCACAAAAGGAGGTTCCTGTATTCTTTTTTCACCCATTCATGCACCAATTTACGCCTGTTCTTCCTTATCCTAAACCTGGGGTCATTGGCTATGTACTCGATCATGTGCTTGAAATCGCTGTTCTCCACATTGTAAATCTTCACTGCAAGGTGCTCCGCGGGATATCCCTCGGGCGGAGTGGCACGAAAGACAACCGATTCCTTGCCCTGGCGTATGGGAAAGTCCAGCGACTGGATTATGCCCTGGGACATCAATTCGGCAATGGTCTGCATTGCAAACTTGTCGAGGACGTTTGCCTCTATCTTCACCTGTTCCTTGAGCATCCTGTCCTCGCGCAGGGCGCCCTTCCTCTTTGATATTATGGCCATTGGAATAATTAGTGAAACTGGAATTTAATAAGATAGAAAAATTTGAAAATCAGTATCCGAAGTTCCTCGGTAGGAAGTTCCTGTTCTTCAGCCACTCCACCTGAATCCTCGTGTATCTCCACGCAACATCGCCCTTTAGGGGGTCGATTTCCCAGGGGACCATGAGGATTACGTCGCCGTTTTTTATCCACGCATCCCTTTTCATCCTGCCGGGAATGCGCGCGATGCGTTCCTTACCGTCAATGCAGTTGACGCGCAGCCTGCTTGCGCCGAGAAGCGCAGTTACCACGCCGAAGATTTCATTGGGCAGGGGCTTCCTGACGCGCATCTGCTCCATGTCGGGCATTGGCCCGCCCGCATGATAGCCTCCGCCGCCCCTTGCGCCGCCCTTTCCGCCCTTTCCTCGGCCACGGTTTCCTCCGCCGCCCCTTCCGCGGCCGCCGGTTGCGCGGTGGCCGTGGCTGCCTGCAGGCGATGCCTGAAAGCTTCCGATGTTATTGCTAATTCCAATCATTCTATAACCTCACGGGCGCGCGCGCGCCGCATGCCTCACAAATGAGCGTCTTGACGTTCCTTTCAACGGTCTCAATGTGCGTGTCGTACCTCTTGCACACCTTGCACCTAACGAACTTGTTGACAAAATCCTGGATTTTTGAAGCGAGAAGCCTGTTATCCACCCTCCCGTTAAAGATGAGGCGCTTGCCGTCAATGCTGCTGGGAACCGCAAGCTCTTTCGAGAGGAATTTGGCCACCATTGCGGGCTCCCTGCGAATCACCGAGCACACGTCGCCGAAGTTGCGCACAAGGGTCTTGGTTCCCTGCTCCAGCACTTCAATGTCGGGAAGCTCGAAGCGCTCGCCTGAGGCCTCGCGCTGTGGAATGTTTTTATACACTCTCTCCAAAAGATTATCGTAATCCTCTTTCATGCGTTTATAATTGAAAAGACCAAGATATAAAAAGGTGCGCGGGGTTTTTCAGAGGGAAAAAATGAAGGAATATACGATGAATGAGCTGCTCAAGGGGTGCTTCGTCCCCATAGACAAGCCCAGGGGGCCGCCCAGCGCGCAGGTGGGCCAGTGGGTGCGCGAGATACTTGGCGTGCAGAAGAACGGCCACATAGGGACGCTTGACCCCAACGTTTCCGGCGTGCTGCTTATCGGGATAAACAAGGCGATCAGATTAAGCCAGTATTTGAGCGGCCAGGACAAGGAGTATGTAGGCATCATGCACCTGCACAGGGAGATTGATGAGAGGAAGATCAGGGAGGTTGTGGAAAGCTTTGAGGGCAGGATTTCACAGAAGCCCCCGCTCAGGAGCGCGGTCGCAAAGAGGTGGAGGGAAAGGACAATCAGGGAGATTGAGGTACTTGAGATAGATGGAAGGGACGTGCTCATGCGCGTCGAGTGCGAGGCGGGGACGTACATAAGGAAATTGATGTTTGATATGGGAAAAAAGCTTAGATGCGGCGCCAACATGCTCGAGCTCAGGAGGATTAGGAGCGGGCTGGTAAAGGAGGAGCACACGTTCACGCTCTATGAGCTGCAGGCCGCGGTGAAGAGATGGAAAGAGGACGGCGATGAAACGCAATTGAGAAAGATGCTCATTGCGCCTGAGGAAATTATTGATTTGGATGAGATTATTGTTAAGGAAAGCGCGTTGCCATCACTTGCCTACGGGTCGCCCATTTACAGGAGAGGTTTGGTAATTGATTCAGGTGAAAGATTGCCCGGCCGTGGCGAGTCCGTCCTGGTTTATTCCGAGGAAGGGAGGTTCTGCGGCGTTGCGCAGGTTGAGGACGGGCCCGAGATGTATGCAAAGCTGCATGTGAACTGGCTTGAGGCAAAGGACTTTACAAAAAAGTGGGGAGACAAAAAAGATTTGAAGTGATGGAAGGCTTTTTAAAACGGTGGCAACAGAACAGTTGCCATGCAAAACGCTACAAAATTTCAAAAGATCAGGGTGGCTGGGAAAAAGGCCGCTTTCCACGCATTGGCGCCGCTCGTTGCGGGCGTGATCGCTTTTTCTGGATGTGCAACCAAGACCGACTCGCTGGAAAGCTGGTCGCACGGCACACGCACCATTTTCCTCTGCAATGACGGCAAGATGAAATGCATAAATGATAGGTCAAGGATGCGCGAGATTGCAAAGGAGTGCAAGGAAGACAAAAAGGGCTGCAGGCCTGTTGCAAATGTCAGCACTGGAAATTTTACCAGCGAGATTGGAATGGACAGGAAGCTTTCGGACCTGGCTGCGCCACATTTAATAGAGGCGTGCAGGGTAAGGTCAAGCGAGGAGACCGTGATAATCGAGGAGAACGAGGTTGAGAATGCAAACACGCTGAGCATGCCAAACGGGATTGAGAACATCAGAAGGATTTCATTCAAGGATGCGGCGGGCTTCTGCAGCGCCTCAGTACAAAAAGCGAAATAAACTGTAATTATTTCTTTTCTGATTTCAGCGTTCTTTTTATGATTTGTTCTTCCCTAGTTTTTCCTTCTGCTTTGCTTCCTGCCAGATTTTCTTCGCCTCTTCAACTGTTACATTTCTTCCTTCAATCAGGTAGGGCTTCCTGCGCTCAATCTTTTTAATTATGCTCTCAATTACGTCATCGCCCTTGAACTTGCCTTCGCGCTCGCAGATGTGCGCAAGCACCACCGCGTCCCAGATGACGTCGCCGATCTCCTCGCGTACGTTTTCATAATCTTTCTTGTCGAATGCCTCAAGCAGCTCGCGCAGCTCATCCTTGAGCTCGTGCACATACGCTTCCGAGCCCTTGTCCCTGCACCAGGGGCAGTGGGCTGCGTTCTTCCTTGAAAGATGCATTAGGGCGTTTGCATCATACCTCCCCGCACCTTTGCTATTATGAATTACCCTTTCCTTTATCATCGTGGTCTTGTACTTTTTTGGGTTGAGCTTGCACGTGTCCTTCATCACTTTGATTTTATTTCTCTGACAATAGTCCCAGAGGGGCTTTGCAAGCACCTGGTCATAGCCGAGGAATACAATATCTGGATTAATCTTCTTGAGTGTGACGAGCATGTCTTTCTTGTGGCCGACTACTGCCCTGTCAACAACACCGATTGCTTTTATCATCTCGAGCCGCTCCTTCTCATTGTGCACGGGAACCTTGCCGGCCTTTCGTGCAATCGGGTCGGAGCCGATTACCACAACGAGCTCGTCGCCGAGTGATTTTGCGTGCTTCAAAAAGTGTATGTGCCCCAGGTGTATTATGTCGAATATGCCTGCTGCGAGGATAGTGGTTTTTTGTTTTGAAACCATGTTGCGTCCCTTGGTTTATTGTTTTTCACGCGAAGATTAATTCTTGTTTGGTTTTCCCCTGGCAGCCTCTTTCAATGACTTATCATACTTCTCGAAGAAGACCTCCCAGGAGAAATTGGCTTTCACGTGCTTCTTGCCTGCCTTCCCCATCTTTTCAACAAGGGAGGGGTCGTTCACGAGCAGGTTCATGCACGTGGCCATCTCATCGGTGTCCTTGCAAAGGAAGCCTGTCTTTTCGTGGAGTATTGTTTCGCGCGGGCCGCCCTCATCAATTGCGATTACAGGCTTCTCGGATGCCATCGCCTCAAGCGGGATTATGCCGAAGTCCTCATCGATTGGGGTGAAAAGCACCGCAGTGCATTTTGAATAGAGCTCGATTAATTCTAGATAGGTAACATTGAGTTTTATTTCCCCAAACCCATTCAGGAGTTTGGATATTTTCTCATAATATGCCTGGTGCTCGCCGCGGCCTTGGATGAGTGAGCCCGCGATTATGAGCTTGTACCCTTTGTTGTGCAGGCCGCTTTTCCTGAATGCCTCGATTGCAAGCTCAAACCTTTTCTCGGGTGTAATGCGCGAGGGGTAGAAGAAATATTTCTTGCAGCCTTCATTCTTGTAGTGCGATGGCGTAATGCCTGGATAGATTATGTCCGATTCCCTATGCAGGTATTTTTTAATGCGGGCCTGTGAGTTCAAAGAGATTGTGGATATCTTCTCAATCTTTGGAAGCACATTAAATTCCAACTGTTTGTAAACCTGTATTGAGGACCAAAACATTGCCTTTCCCAAAATACCTCTCTGGCCCATTCTCCAATTGTAAAGGTCAAACGCCTCACGATTGGGAGTATAACAATACCAAAACATCCTTGGGTTCCTGTTCCTTGCCCATTCACTCGGTGTGCCGTGTGCATTCACAACATCGTAATCTTCCTTTATCTTGAAGTTCCAGAAAGATTCGCCGCTCTGCATTGCCCATCTTAAGCGCTCGGGAAAAACTGCTGCAGGGGTAGTTAGTAAGGGCTTTACGATGCGGATGTCAAACTCCTTGAACTCCGCGAACGTATTGTCCGGGACGTAACGGTAGGTATAGATTACCGGATTATATTTCCTGGCAATCTCCATCACCACTTTTTCGAGCCCGCCCTTTGTGTGCAGGAAAGGCTGCAGCAGCACAACGTCCATGTTAGGAATATGCGGCTGGAATTTATAAAACTAGAAGCGGACGGGCTATTTCTTCAGCGGCTCCGGCTCGGGCTTAAACTCGGCGGTGTTTTTCCCAAACTCCATGCCCACTGCATTATTCTTATCGTCAAACTTGAATGAAACAACATGTATGGAGATATCGTCGTTGGGGGCATAGGTTGTCCTTTTAATAGAATTGGCAACTGCATACCCCATGCCGTTCTTCTCCTTTCCGGTGCTACACGCAATGAGGCCAATAAATCCGCCTTTCTTGACTGGTTCTGCCTTTCCAATCTCATCAAGAAGCAGCTGGTGATACTCGGCCGTGAGCTTGCTCTTGAAGTAGGGCACCTCATCAATCACGTGGTCGCCGAAATCAATTTCCGTTGGTGTCCCATGGCCCGCAAATACAAGGAAATCCGCCTGCCCGTGCCTCATCCTGAACTGCTTGAGAAAATCCGTGATGCTCTGCACGCTCTGCGTTTCGAAAACATAAATGTCGTAGCCATTATGGGACAGCGCAACAAAATTTTCGTAGAAAAGATGGAAAGTGCCCGACGTGTCATTCTTGTTGAGTACGAAAATTGCCCTCTTTGCGGTGCTGTCTGCGGAGGCAGTTGCCGAACTTTGATTGGGGACTTCCACACTCATGTCCTCATTGGCAAGGAAGGGCAGCCTGGCCAGGACGGAGGGCGGATATCTCTTGAAATATTCTATATCGAACGTCTGGCCGATATTGGAAATCTGCTGCGGGGTAAGAAACACCAGCGCATAGGGCAGGTTTTCGAACGCCTCAAAGGCAAGGGCAATATTCTTTCCATGCGAGAGCAATTTATTGTATTTGGGCGAAATGTAAAGGAGTGATTCATATAGCTGGGTCTTGCCCACTTCACTTAAAAATTTACGCAAATCTTTTTTCCCATCCAGCTCCCAGAGAAAATTCTCCCTGTCCTTCATCGACTCGTTTCTTAATATTTTTATTATAACATTGGCGATGGACTTGATTACCTTGCCATCCTGGGTTCGCGCGGACTCTGCCAGGTCTATAATTAATGACGCCCTGAAGGCAGGATTATTGCTCATCACATACTGCTCCAAATCTGCTTCGTCAATCTTATCAAAAATAAGGTAGGCGAGCTTATCCAATTCCTCCATAGGTATCTGGATCATAGATATGGCAAGCGTCATTTCTGCTGATAGCCTGCGGTTTCCCCATTTGATGAGCAACTCTTTTTTATCCGCAAGCGGTGCATCTTTGAATATTTCAAAGAATTTTTCTTCCGATATGCTGTCCATGCTTATAACATTATAAAATATCAAATCCCGTATGCCTTCTTCATCGGTGTTTTTAAGCAGGTAATTCATGTCCAGGCCTGAAAGCTCCCCTAGCTCTTTTTTGAATTCTTTGAGAATGAATTGCCTTAGCCCGTTTATGCCATTATTACCGTGCGCATAGGCCATTGCAATGAAATGCGTAGGTGGCAAATCTTCACACTTTGGAATTTTAATGGCCGGATATCTTGCAATTCGGGCCATTATCATCGTGGCAGTATTATAATCCTGTGCCGATATGAGTCCACGAAGGTAAGCGGATAAATCCTCCGAACATGAATATGAAAGCGCTATCCTTGTACGAATTATGAATTGTTTGGCAAGGTTTTTCCTTGTTTCACTCTTAAACGTTTGCTTGAAAAGGGCTTTCCAATCCATTTCTGAAAGGTCGGATTTGGAAGTGAGTGCTGCCATATATTTGGGATTCATGGAGAGCAGGATGCCACGCGTTATTGGCATGTTTATTGCAACTAAAACGTCATCCGCCTGTCCCAAGTCGAAGTCGTTGAGCTTATCGACAAAGGCTGAAAATGTCAGCCCTTGGCCAGCAAGCTTTGCCAGCCTGTCGCGGCTATTCTCTTTCATCATCTGTGCTAAAACCGAGCCCTCAACAAGGGGAATTTCCCCGTTATTGCCCGTGCATTTCTTGCTATAGGATTCGGCACTTTTTGAATGGAGAGGATAATTTGCACAGGCAAATGAGATGCCTCCCGTTTGTGTCCACGTGTTAAGCGCGTCCTGTTCTGCAGGGGTCCTGGATACACTAATGCCAAACTCATCCGTATGCACCCTTTTCAATAGGGTTCCCCAATCCCTGCTGTAGGCCTCCACAAACTGGACAAGAGACGCGTAGGTGTTTATATCACCATAAACCTCACTGCGCTTGAGAAGCTCTGAAATCACGTTATGGAATAGGGCTTCCGAAAATCTCGGCATTGACGTCTCTAATTTTTTGCCATTGTACATCTCTTTTGTGCAAGCCCAGTTGGAGCCGGACATGTCAAGAATTATTTTTGATGCCGCCAGGGTGTCAACAAAGAAATTCAGGGAGGAAGTATCGGCGTTGCGTATGAACTCCCTTATTGAATCGCCAAATTGCTCTTCCGGTTTTATACAGCCGGCAAGCACCTTAATTATTGCGAATTCCAAATCGTCCGCGCGCCCGAGCCCGAGGGCTTGGGGCACCATGTAGAGAATGTGGGACAGGGAGCTGTCCGTACCTTCAGATTTTGACTTCGCGATTGCGTCCCTTACATTATGGGAGCGCTTCTTGTAAAGTGCCAATTCGGCATCGTCATTTTCGTTTATTTTAATCTTGTAATTTTGGTCAGGAAATGCGGAAAAATTCGCCAGGAGATGGCGATTTTTCAACACCACAAATTCAGTTTCGGCTTTGTACTTTTTGTAATTATACTCTTCTGTGCAATTGACATATCGGCCTTCCACCAATATGGGATCCAGCCGGAGAATTCTCCCTTCCGTTGCACAGGCTGAAACGGCCAGGCCGCCCGCAACAATGAGCGGGAGCACCTTCCTTGAAAACCAGCTTTGCTTTTTCTTTCTGCTTTCGCCGTTTGGAACCTCTTCAATGCGGCCATGCCTTGTGAGGGACCTCATCGGATAAATAACGACAAATCAGACAATTTAAACGTTGCTATGGGCAAAAGCCTCTACTGTGCCCTGCTAATCTCAATTTTTATGGGATACTTGCCGCCCGTTGAAAGGATTATAGAGGTGCCATTATCAAGGATTTCAAAGTTGTTGAACTCGGGGCGCGAGGCGAAGAGCAGTGGCTCCCTACCGCCGTCAATCTTCTTTGCCTTGAACATCTTTGAGAGGGGGCGCTCCATCACGCCGCTGTGCTTCTTGCGGCTTGAATTTGCTATCGCATAATGCACGCCGTGGCGCTTGCCCAAATAGATCGCAACGTGGCCGTACTTCTCCTTTGGCGTGGGGCTCGCAACCTCACCGAGAACCTGCCGGTGGAATATCAAATCCCCGATGTTTTCATCGCCAAGCGAGCGGATAAGCTCGGGCTTGCGCTTTTTTTCTATCACCATTTTTGTGGAATTCCACTGCCCATAGGTGGTCTTGCCAATGTCCGCTGCAACTTTGTAGTTGGTATCAGGGTCAACTTGGGCAAGCACTGAAAGGAACTGTATGGAGATTGCGCGGTTGTACGCCTCATAGGTGAATAGCGCGCAGTCCCACTCGCCCAGCTTGTATTTGCGCTTGTGGTTCTCCACCATGAGGCGCTCCGCCTCAGCAACGATTGCCTTTGATGCGCTCTCGCGGTTACGCCATCTTGCAATGAATAGCTTGGATGAAACTTCTGCGATCATATGGAGGTCTTGTCTTATTGCAGCTGCCTGTGCCCCTGTAAAACTTGCAGCTGGCTTGAAAACGGATGCCTGGGCATATGCCGGCTCAAGAAGGAGGAGCGGTAGCGCGGCTGCGAGCAGGTGGCGATACATTTTCATTCGGTTCTTTCTCTTGCTGGCCCTAACCTGTTCGCAAGTATTTTCGCCTGTAGCCTTGCCTACACATGACTGCATGCATTATCTCTGTCTGTTCCGTTTAAAAAATGTTTCGCAAATACCTCTCCATGGAAGACTACTACCATCTCATTTACCCCATGAGGACCATACTCATAAGCTCAAAATCAGGCGCGAAGGAATCTGTGATGGCTGCGGACTGGTGCATGCCGCTCTCGTTCGACCCGCCAATGTTCGGCGTTGCAATCGGGAAGAAGAGGTTCACCTATGAATTAGTTAAGGAATCCAAGGCCTATGCGATTAATTTGGTATCGCCGGAGATGAAGGGCAAGATGCTCACCTGCGGCACAAAGAGCGGAAGGACGATTGACAAGTTCAGGGAGGCCGGGCTCAAGAGGGAAGATGGGAAGATTACGGTTTTGGTGGGGGACTCGCCCGCAAGCATTGAGTGCAAGGTTGTCGATGAGGTTGGGGCTGGGGACCACGTGCTTTTCGTCGGTGAAGTAGTGAATGCAGTGATAAGGAAAAAGGACAGGGGAATATATCATTTTGGCGACATGCGCTTTGCGGAACTGTGAAAACAGCTACCACAAGCCTTAAATAGCTGACCTGCATCAATAATACTACTTATTGCGGGAAGCATGTATGCTACCGCCATAGGAAGATAAAAAAAAAAGAAGTGAAATAAATGGATAGAGATAGAGATAGAGGATTCGGTGGCGACCGACCAATGTACGACGCAAAGTGTTCCGACTGCGGAGCAGCATGCCAGGTGCCATTCCAGCCAACCGCTGGAAAGCCCGTGTACTGCCGCGACTGCTACAGGAAGCACAAGCCAAGCTTCTGAGTTTAGAGAAATTTAGACTAGGAGGAATTTTCAATTTTTTGTTTATTTTTTGTTTTACGTTTCCAATCGCAACTTTTAAGAACCAATTCTGCTCCCACTAGGACGTATGCCACTGATTCACAAGCAGTACGACGCTTTAAGGAAGAACCCGAGGGGCGGGTATGGAAAGTGGATTCCAGCTTATGGGAAACCTGGCCAACCGCAGCATGAAAAGGCGGGTTTCTAGTTTTGGAGATATAAATTTGTGCTCACCAAAGTTCTAGCGGTGGATAAATGAAATATGAGATATTGATTCTGTCTCTGGTTGCCCTGGTTCTGCTTGCAGGATGCACGCAGCCAACGCAGCCACAGATGGTCGGAAACGACACGGATGCTCACGGATGCAAGGCGTCCGCAGGCTACTCGTGGTGCGCAGAGCTCAACAAGTGCATAAGGCCTTGGGAGGAGAACTGCACGACGGCAGTGATGCCGGGAAGCGACCGTGATGAGCACGGATGCATACCTTCGGCAGGCTACCAGTGGTGCGAATCGTCGCAGAAGTGCTACAGGTCTTTCGAAGAGAACTGCACTGAGCTTCTTGTCGGAAACGACAGTGATGAGCACGGGTGCAAGGCATCTGCAGGATACACCTGGTGCGAGAACAAGCAGAAATGCATAAGGTCCTGGGAAGAGAACTGCACTAGCAGTGCGCTCGAGCCAAAGGCAAGGGAATTCTGCGGCCAGGAGAACATTGCGGCTGTCTTTGTGTGCGGGCCGAACATCAGGACGGTGACCAAGCTTATAGGGGGCGGCTCAACAATCTATGACGCGGATGGCAAGGAACTTGCCAAGTGCCCTGTCGTTGCGCCAAGCGCAATGAGCCCGCAGTGCCAGATGTTCATCCTCGGCAACAACTGTGTTGAGGAGCAGGTCTGTTAGGCGCTTTTTTTTCCTTTTCATTTTTAACTTTTCTCCCTAATCTTTTAGCGGTGGGATAAAATGCAATATGAGAAATTAATGCTAATCTCAATTTTGCTTGGTGCGATACTGGCACCGGCAATTTATGCGGCTGGCGCGCTGGGATGCAACCCGGGAACCGCTGAATGCGTCGACTCGACGAGCTATCATGTGTGCAACAGTTATGCATTGTGGGACCCGACAGTTAGCTGCCTTATGGGGCAACTATGCTCCAACGGCCAGTGCCAGGATGCAATAGGCTGCAGCCCGGGGACTACTGAGTGCGTCGATTCAACGAGCTACCACACCTGCAACGGCAGGGCAATATGGGACCCGGTGCAATATTGTGGTTACGGGCAGCAGTGCTCAAACGGCCAGTGCATACCGACACCCCAGTGCCAGTACCAGCAGACCAGGTGCGCGCCGAGCGACCCGAACGAAGTGCAGCGCTGCAACACGCAGCAGCAGTGGGAGAACTGGAGGTCCTGCGACTTGGGATGCAACCAGGGCAACTGCAGGGACTGTAACCCGGGGGAAAAAAGATGCTCCGATGATTACAGGTATCAACGATGCGATTCAACGGGCGAGTGGGGGCCAACCTCAAGCTGCGGAAGGAATTATGTGTGCAGCAAGGGCGACTGTGTGCAGTCATCACTAGGTGAGTGCAACGGCGTAGGCACGTTCAGGTGCGCGCCAAGCGACACCAGCATGCTCCAGAGATGCAGCAGCAACGGCAACTGGCAGAACTGGAACCACTGCAGCATAGGCTGCATGTACAACGGGTGCGTCCAGTGCGTGCCCGGCGACAAGCAGTGCTATGACACGTCAAGTTACATGAAATGCAACCCTGAGGGACAGTGGGGAAGCCAGATAACCTGCCCGTCAGGTAATTACTGCAGCAACGGCGACTGCAGCCCGCCCGCCGCGGACCAGTGCAAGAGCAACGGCCTGAAGAGGTGCTCTGCAACCAACTCAAAGATGGTGCAGGTGTGCGATAGCGGCGTGTATAAGGATTACCTGCAGTGCGACAACGGCTGCATTAACGGCCAGTGCGCTGACTGCGCGCCAAGCACGCAGGTATGCGCGGGCGCAACCAACTACCGCATCTGCAGTGCGGACGGCCAGCTTTCAGACCCCATGAACTGCCTTGAAGGGTTCACCTGCGACAACGGGCAGTGCGTTGCAACGCCCCAGTGCACGGACGGGCAGCGCAACTGCGTCTCCGACACGATTTACTCGTGCAAGGGCGAGCAGTGGCAGCTTCTCCTGCAGTGCCCCAGCAATACGGACTGCAAGGAGTCTGCGGGCAGTGCATACTGCGCTGCTGAAACTCCAGTACAGCCGGCACAGCCGCCAGGAATCCTGAGCGACCCGCTTGGTGTTGCCGCAGTTATTGTGGTGACGCTTGCAGTCGCGGGGATTGGCGCCTACATCCTCATGGGGAAGAAAAAATAGAGTAAAACTTTTTCTTATTTTCTTATTATTTCCTCGTCTAGACCCCAACTAATCTTTTATAAACCTCACTTGCCTCAAATATCCACCTGTGTGCACTTTCTTTGCACGGCAAAGACAAGCGTTTGCCAAAAGCAAACGGTGCATCATTCGCATGTGCGAATGAATGACCTGCGCTAAGAAATGTTGCGGCACTGGGGGTAAAGAGTATGAAACTAAACCTATCAGAGAAGGACGGAAACACCTATAAGGTGGAGCTTGACGTGGACAAGTCAAGGATGCTTGTTGGAAGAAAAATCGGCGAGGAAGTCGAAGGCGACCTCGTTGGCGCCGCGGGATACACATTCATAATCAAGGGCGGCAGCGATTTGTCAGGATTTCCAATGCGCACGGACATTCCGGGTGCGGGAAAGAAACACATCCTGCTCGCAAGGGGGACGGGAATAAGGAAGGCAATCCATGGGCAGAGGCTCAGGAAAGCTGTGAGGGGCAATACCGTGTCAGACCAGATAACGCAGGTTAACATGATCGTGAAGACGGAAGGTGCGCAGAAACTCGCTGAGCTTTTCCCGAAGACGGAGAAAAAGGAAGGAGAAGAGAAGAAGAAATAATTGGTGAATTATAGATGCAGCCCGAAATGAACATCGTGATGCTCGGCCATGTTGACCATGGCAAGACCAGCATAACCAAGGCGCTGAGCGGCGTGTGGACTGATACGCACAGCGAAGAGGTGAAGAGGGGCATTACGATTAAGATGGGATATGCGGACGTGAACATTTACAAGTGCCCCAAGTGCGAGCCGCCGTCAAATTTCGGAACAACGGAAATCTGCGGCAAGTGCGGCTCAAAGGCGGAGCTCATGAGGAAATTCTCAATCCTCGATGCGCCCGGCCATGAAACGCTGATGACCACGGCGATTGCGGCATCAAGCATTACTGACGGCGCATTGCTGGTTATTGCGGCCAATGAGGAATGCCCGCAGCCCCAGACGCTTGAGCACCTGATGGTGCTTGAGGTGCTTGGGATCAAGAACATAATCGTGATACAGAATAAGGTCGATATCGTCACGCCAGAAAAGGCAAAGCTGAATCATGAGCAAATCATGCAGTTCCTGAAGGGCACCAATGCGGAGAATGCGCCCATCATACCGCTGGCTGCGAATTACGGCATAAACATCGATGCGCTGCTTGAGGCGATTTACAAGCACATTTCTGTGCCTGAAAGGAACAAGAAGCTCCCGCTCAGGATGTTCGTTGCAAGGTCGTTTGATGTGAACAAGCCGGGCTCTGAAATCACAAAGCTCGTGGGCTCGGTGCTTGGCGGCTCGGTCGTCCAGGGCGAGATTCGCGAGGGCGACCAGATTGAAATCTCCCCGGGAATAATCACGGATGAGAAGAAGGGAACCTATGAGAGGCTGCACGCCACTGTTACTGAAATCAGGTGCGGAAAGGACCACATTGCCTCTGCGGGGCCCGGAGGGCTGCTCGCGGTCTCAACACTGCTTGACCCCTCGCTTGCAAAATCAGACGGGCTGGTGGGCCAGATTGTCGGCAAGCCGGGAACGCTTCCTGACCAGGTCAAGGAGCTGCTTGTGGAATATCACCTGTTCGAGAGGGCAGACATGCAGATGCCCATGATGCAGCTCAACGAGCCAATCGTCCTGAGCGTAGGCACGGCGGTCACTGTGGGCGTTGTGCGCGGCCTGAAGAAGGGCGTTGCGGACGTGGTGCTCAAGAGGCCCATTGTCGCGGAGAAGGGAAGCAAGCTTGCAATCAGCAGAAGGCACGGGAACCGCTGGAGGCTCGGTGGGTTCGGAATCATAAAATAGGCCAACTATTTTTTCCCGCGTTTTATTTTACTTTTGCCAAACTGCTCATTGAAGAGAAGGTACGAATATATGGTTCCATATGCGGCCACGAACAGGACGGGAATGATTACAAAGAGCAATGTGTAATCCCTCCACAGGAGGCCCACTAGAGAGATGAGGCCGCACAGCTTGAACAGGAATCCTGTCCGCCGGTTGGTTTTTTCCCACACCTCATCGCTGCTCAAAGTCCACGGGGTCCTTAGCCCTATGAACCAGTTTCGCTTCGTGTTTTCCATAAGGGCTCCCATAAAGTAAAACAGTAATGCGAGTGCGGGAACGAGCGCCATGTTCATGTCAAATGTAAGGCCCAGGCTCCAGAGTATGGTGAGCACGTAAATGTAGAGCATGAAGAGGGTTATTGCGGCAATGAAAAGGTCGAAGTAATCCCTGAATTTTGCTATGTTCGCGCGGAGCGGGTCTATGAGCGGTATGACCAGGAAGAGAAGGTAGAGCACAAGCATGAGGGACGGCAGCAGGAAGAGGCCCCAGAGCTTGGGCATGGTGCCGTTGACCTCGCCCTTATAATTCCAGTGCGATGCCATCACATCGGGAAACGACGGTGAGAAATAAAGATACAGCGCAATCGCAAATGAAACCAGGATGAGCGCAATTGTAATCGCATTTGTTGCTTTAGGCCCCATGACATAGCATAGAACGGCAAAGTAATTATTGCTGCTTCAGGCTTTCCCCACCTTCTTTCCTCTTTTTCCTTTTGAATTTTCCGTTTTACTGAATTCTCGCCTGAGAATTTTTTACGACGTTAAACTCGGTTGCCTGAAATGTATCCTATTGTGAATTAGGTGTGCCCGTAAGACAAAAACAACACGTAAGGGGCGCGATTTTCGGAAAGCAGGAACGTGAGCGCTCGGTTTCGCTTTTTAGAGAGCTAAATGCGCTCGCAGTGGATGGCGGACCCACTTCGCCCAAAACGCGAAAATTCATTTTCAGAATAGGAAAACTACCTAAAGAACAAATAAAAACAAAACAAGCACTAACAGAGGTATGAGTGGGGACGATGGGCTCGTAACTGAGCTCGAGGAATTTTTCTCTGCAGCCTACGTCCCAGCCATCGCCCTGCTGAAAAAGGAGTTCCCAAAAAGAAGGAGCCTCATTGTTGATTTTGTGGAGCTTGAGAAATGGAACGCCGATCTTGCAGACCTGCTGCTCATGCAGCCGGACAAGGTAATTCCCGCGGCCAAAGAGGCGCTGGGAAGATGCGGCATCGTTAAGGTCTACGACTATGAGCCGCACGTGAGGTTTGCGAACCTCCCCAACACTGAGCTTTTGGTGCAGGACATCGGCTCCGCGCACATAGACAGGCTCATCAGGATTGAAGGCGTGGTGACCAAGAGGGTGGAAACCAAGCCGAAAGTGAAAATGGCAATGTACAAGTGCTCGAACTGCGGCGCCACCTACAAGGTGGAGATTACAAAGAGCAGCAAGCCCATGGCCATGTGCGAAGTGTGCAAGAAGAAGATTGATTTTGCGGAGGAGGAATCATATTTTGTCGATATGCAGATGGCAGAGATGCAGGAGCTGCTTGAGAGGCTGAAAGGAGGCGCGCCGGCAAGCAACATCCAGCTCATGATTGAGGACGACCTGGTGAACACCTACAACCCGGGCGACAACCTGATCATTAACGGGATATTGAGGATAAGGCTGCCGCCCCAGAAGGCAAAGATGGAGAATGTTTACCTGAAATACATCGATGTGGTGTGCATCGAGAAGATGCAGAAGGATTTCGAGCAGCTGGAAATTTCCGAAGAAGAGGAGGCGCTGATTAAGGAGATGGCGAAGGACCCGAACATCCTGAAGAAAATCGCCGCATCGGTTGCCCCGGGCATTTACGGGCACGAAAAGATTAAGGAGGCAATCTCGCTGCAGCTTTTTGGCGGCACGAAAAACAAGATGCTGCCGGGCGGGGCGCCAGTGCGCAACGATGTGCACCTGCTTTTGATTGGAGACCCTGGAGCTGCAAAATCCAGGCTGCTGCAGTATGTCGCAGACGTTGCGCCCAAGAGCGTATACGTGAGCGGAAAATCCGTATCCGGTGTCGGCCTTACGGCCAGCGCGGAAAAAGACGAGCTCGGTGACGGCGGCTGGGTGCTCAAAGCAGGTGCGCTAGTGCTCGCCAGCGGGGGAATTGCCTGCATTGATGAATTTGACAAGATTGATGATAGGGAGAGGGCCGCACTGCACGAGGCCATGGAAATGCAGACTGTCTCAGTGGCAAAGGCAGGCATAGTCGCGAGGTTCAGGACAAAGACTGCAATCATTGCGGCTGCAAACCCCAAATTCGGCAGGTTCAACCCCAATCAGTACCCTGCCGACCAGTTTGATATTCCGCCGACGCTGCTGAGCAGGTTCGATCTGATATTCCCGATTTTCGACGTGCTTGATGAGGAGAAGGACAGGGAGCTGGCAAGGCACATACTGGAGCCGCACGCGGGCATAAAAAGCGAGAAGAGGGTGTTTGAGGATTACATCGAGAAGGATCTTCTGAGAAAATACATCGCCTATGCGAGGAGGAACATCAACCCGACGCTCACAAGGGATGCCATGGAAAGGATTTCCGAATATTACGTCGAGATGAGAAAGCTCGGGAGAAGGGAGGGCTCGGTGCCCATCACGCCCAGGCAGATTGAGGGGCTTATCAGGCTGAGTGAGGCGGCGGCAAAATCACGGCTGAGCAACTCGGTGGAGATGGAGGATACGGGAAAGGCAATCAAGCTGTTCGATTTTGCGCTCAAGCAGATTGCCATGGATGCGGCAACGGGCAAGCTGGACATAGATATCATTGCGACCGGGCAGCCCAAGGCGAGGACGGAGAGGTTCGCGCTCATACTCAACATCATCAAGGACCTGTCAACCAAATACGACATGATCGACATCAATGAGATAAAGAGCGCCGCCAGGGAGTTCAATATCGACGATAACGAGGCCAACAGGATAGTGGAGCAGCTGCTTGACAAGGGCGAGGTGTACAGGCCGAAGCACGGGTTCGTGAAGCTGCTTGACAAGAAGGGATAGGCAATCTAGCAGGCTGAAGAGGGCGTGTGCAGGGCATAATAAAAAGCATTTGCATTCTAATTAGTGCGATGAGGACTGTTGTGAAGCTGCTTGTGCTTTTTGTCGTTGCGCAGATACTCGGGCTAATTGTCGCCTACGCATTCATTGCGGGCGGCGCCGCATCGCAGATTTCTGTGGGACAATTCTCGCTCGAGGACATGTTCTTCATGGTAATCGGGTTCGCGTTCGCGGTCCTCCTTTTGCTCGCGCTCATCAAATTCTATAGGGGCGATTTGCTTTACAAGCTGATGGAATTTATCGTCATTGCGGCCGCCACATTCATTGTGTTTTCCGGGATAGGATATTATGTCGGCTACGGCATTGAGGTGGCCGCCGTGCTTGCAATTGCGCTCTCTTCATTGAAGTTCATCTATCCCAAAATGAAAAACGTTACGGCAACCGCGTCGAGCGCAGGTGTCGCAGTGATGTTCTCATTATTCCTTTCATTCTGGGAGGCGGTGCTTTTCCTCGTCGTCATGAGCGCCTATGATTACATCGCCGTGTTCATCACCAAGCACATGGTGACGCTGGCATCGGAATTCGGCAAGAGGGAGATGTCCTTCTCCATCACATCACAGGAGAAGGTGAAGGAGAAGGTCCTCGTGAAGACTGCCAGGGGAAAGACTCAGGAGAAAATTGAGGAGAGGACCGAGAGATTGGAGCTGGGCACGGGCGACATTGCGCTCCCGCTCGCATTCAGCCTTGTTGTGTTCAGGCAGGTGGCCGCCACGAGCCTTGGCGCCGCAATCAGCACATTCATCATCATGGGGGTATTTTCGGCGCTTGCGCTGGGGATTGTGCTCGCCTATGTCAAAAAGAAGAAGCTGTTTTTGCCCGCGCTTCCGCCCATACTGCTTGGCACGCTGCTCGGCTATATGCTGGCTTACGTGAGCGGAATGATAGTGTGAGGCACCACGGGCTAAAGCCCTGTGGCCTCTGTGAGCAAATTAGCGCCTAATCTTTGCTGAAAAGTAAAATTAAGAAAAAAAGAGCTAATTATTACCCGCGCGTGCTCGCTGATGCATTGCCCTTCGAGGAAATCTCAATCCTGGGCGGGACAAGCGGCGGGGCGAGGTTCACTGCACGTGCAACGAACACGCCGTTCACACCGGAGCTGAAGTTGATAAGGTTCAGCAGCGGCTGCGCAATATCGTTGGGCAGCTTCTGCTCCACCCTCCAGCTGCGCTCGATTTCCTTGGCGCCCGCTGCGGTGTCCTTTGCATATACTGTGCCGCTGATTTTAAGATAGCCAACGTCGTCAGTATAGGTCACGTTGTAGGTAAAGTCCATTATCAGGTCGTCCCCGACTGCCTTTATCTCATCGATGTTTATGTTTATGTTGAGGCCGCTTATGAGCGCATCCTTCTCTCTTTTCGCCTCGACATAGTTCAGCTTTACTCCTCTGAATTCAACCATACATACACCTCTTGTTTAATCTTATCCCATTACTGATTTAAATGTTTTGGTACCTCGTCATTTCGAAGCCGGTTGCACGGGCGTGGACCTCCTTTATGTCCTTTTCCTTAAGCTCGACATAGAGGTGCAGCGCCTCATCGCTGAACACGCCCTTGAGGAAGTCGTGGTCGCTGAGCAGCGAGCTCAATGATTCGGCCAGTGAGCGCGGCGGCGCAACCTCCCTCTTGTCGTCGAACGGCATCTTCTTGCCTATGCCGTCAAGCCCGGCTGCAAGCAATGCCGTGTAGGCAATGTAGGGGTTAAGGGTCGGGTCCGCGAACCTGTACTCCACCCTCTTGTCCGCCTCGCCCTTCAGCGGGGTCGGTATGCGGACGACGTTGTTCATTGCCTTTACCCTCTCCATGTGGGTGAAATCCTTGTAGGACATTGTCGACGGGAGCAGGAATGCGCTCAATGCGCGCATGTGGTCTGTGACGCCTGCCAGGAAATAGTATCCCAGCTGGCTTAGCGCCTTGCCGCCGTCAAGGTCGAGGAACACGTTCTCGCCGCCCTTCCAGGCACTGACGTTCAAATGTGCCTCGCTCATGGGCTCTGAATCGGAAATCTTCGAGGCGAAGGTTGCCATCGCGCCGACCAGCATGGCGGAGTTCTTGGTGATATGCTTTATCGTCATGAAGTCGTCGGCTGCCTTTATTACGGGGGCGGGGCCGAGAGCAACCTCGTGCTGCAGCCTGCCCTTCTCATGGTGCAGTGCGACCACGTCGACGCCGCAGAGGTCGGCATAGTCGCCTATCTGCAGGCGGACTGCCCTGCCCAGGTCGGCGTTCATTGTCTCGAACCTCCTGTTTGCCTGGTCGAACTCGCCGTCATACTGGCTCACCGCAAGCTCGCGTGAGTCGAAGTAGGCGCCGTAGCTGAACTTTGATGAGTCCGTTACCATTGCGTCCATTATGTAAAAGTCAACTTCTGTGCCGAGCGAAAAGGCGAGCTTCTGGTCTTTTGCGGCCAGTTTTTCCAGGATGCCCCTCGGGTCCATGGGCGATGTGCTTGATGCCATAAACCTGACCGTGCTGGGCTCCCAGGGAATCACCGCAAATGTTGACGGGTCGGGAATGAGCGACACGTGGTCGCCGCTCTCGTAGAGCACGGACTTCCTGTCCACTGCAATCACACCCTCCTTGAATGAGCGCGCCTCAAGCGATTTAGCGGGTATTGTGACGGTCTTAAGGAAGCCGAGCATATCCGTGTACTGTATGTCAACCCACCTGTACCTGTCAGCGTTAATACGTTCCAAAATCTTCTCTCCATCGTCTGCCATTCATATCACCGTATGCAATTAACTCTGCATAACAATTTATATTATTTTATAAGAGCAAATTGCAAAAACAATTGAGCTTGCGTTTGCAATTTGCTAGCTAGCAAATGTGCAAAATCGCTCGGCGATTTTGACATGCTAGAAACCTTCGGTTTCTGCGCAACACATATAAACGTTCATAAATCAATATGTTTTGCTATAATTCAACAAATACGCTAACGAGAGGTAACTGTGATGATAAAAAGATGTGAGCGATGCAGCGACGAAACGCACTTCCTTGAGAAATGCACTTTCTGCGGGAAGTACATTTGCAGGAACTGTTTGCATACCGCGAAGAATCTGGAAAAGATAAAGCGCGTGGTAATCTGCAAGGGGTGCTTCGGCGACGCAAAGAAAATTAAGGAATACGACAGCATGAAGTAATGTTACGCTTGGGATGCGCCCTGCTGCTCTAGTTCCGCGTGGCGGTCCTGGGGTTGCAGCACATTTTCCTGAAAGGAAAATTGTGCCGCCGTTTGCCTTCAGGCAAAGGAGTGGGGGCGGAAGATCCCCTGCGCCGCAGTAGCTCAGCCTGGGAGAGCACTCGAGACATTTTTGGGCGCGGCCCAAAAAGTCGGTGAAGCTGAAGAGCCTGGGTTGGTAAGTCAATCTGGTTACGCCCTTGTGGTTTGTGTCTCCTCCGTGAGGGGGATGGGGCAGAGCACACGGGGAAGGGGGAAGCATCCCCCTTCCGCAGTGACCGGGGGATCGTTGGTTCAAATCCGACCTGCGGCATACTTCTTTTCTTTTGGAAAAAGAAAAGACCTATACTAGAAAAGAAAACTTTAGGGATCCCAATGGAATTTTTGGATATCGTTGATGACAATGACAACGTAATCGGGCGCGAGGAGTACAGCCAGGTTTACAAAAAGAATCTTACGCATAGGATTGCGCACATCATAATTTTCAACAATAAGGGGGAGATGGCGCTGCAGATGAGGAGCGCGGAAAAGAGATTCTGCCCCGGGCACTGGTGCACTTCTGCGGGAGGGCACGTACATTCTGGAGAGAGCTATAATGATGCGGCGCTCAGGGAGACGGAGGAGGAGTTGGGAGTGCGGGCGAAAATGAAGTTTCTGGCAAAGGACGTTTACATCTCAACTGTAGTGCCGAAGAAATTCCTCGCAACCTTTACTGCAAGACACAACGGCCCGTTTAACCCGAACCCGAAAGAGGTGGAAAGGGTTGAATTCTTCAGTATGGATGAGATTTGGAGAATGATTCGTGAAGGGGAGAAATTCCACCCAGAACTGATTTTCATCCTAAACAAACACTTTAAATGAATTTTGCGGAATTAGACTCATGGTGAAAAAAATAGCTGAGGCAAATCATGTTGGCGACATAATGAAGGGGGTCGTCATTGGCATTGGCGCCGCAATCATTGGTGTTGCTGTTGCGCTTATTGGGATTGTTGCCATATTCCTGTTTGCGATACTTGGCGCGCTGATGGGCGCAATCACAGGGTTCATCGTGGGATTTGTGCCGGTGCTTGGGCCGTTGGTTGCCCAGGGGTTCATGATGATTGGAGTGCAGAACCCAAACCTTGTGGCGCTGGGCGCGATGCTCGGGTTCGTCGGCGGGTTCTTTAAGCAGCACCAGTCGAACACCAGTACCTGTAAGTGCAAGTAGAAAATAAAAAAAGAATTTTCTAATTTTTTTATTTAGTTGCAGGCGCCGTCCTGGCAGTAGTGGCCGTAGCCGCAGTCAACGGTGATTGACCCTATGCCGCTCTGGAGGCAGTAGTACTCCTCTACGCTGCTTGCAGTATAGCAGGAGTCATATATTGGCTGGCCGCCCGTCAGCTGCACATATCCTCTTGTGTGGATATCCTGGCCGTTGTCGGATTCTGTGCATCCCACCTCTTTTATGCACGCGCCGTTGTTGCAGTAGTAGCCGGAGGCGCAGTCCAGGTCTACGTGAGCCATGTTGCTGCTGGAAGTGCAGTAGTAGTCCCTCACCGTGTAATTGTCCACACAGGTGTCCGCCTGCTTCTGCGTCCCAACGGTCACCGTGCCGCGCTTTAATTTGTCCACCGTGTTCTCGTCATCCGTGCAGGTGGGGTTTGTAAGTGGCACGCACGCGCCGTTAAGGCAGGTGTACTTGGAGGGGCACTGGATGCGTTCCGAAAGCACTTCGTTGTTCTCACAGTAGTACTCGTTCACAAAGTTCAGGTCGTAGCAGGTGTCGGTGTTCTCGTTGCGCCCCTTGCTCACCACTCCCTTCACTGACGTGTCCTTGCCGTTGTCGGAGTCGCTGCACTGCGGAAGCGTGCACGCGCCATCATGACAGGAGTAGCCCTGCGGGCAATAGGTCGTCTTATTCATTATTGTGTTGCTCTCACAGTAGAAGTCAGTTACCCTTTCAACATCGACGCAGTAGTCGGACATTATGGCTGCGCCCTTGGTTGCGGTGTCCTTCTTGTTGATGTTGTATTTGGTCGTCTCAACGGTTGAGCTGCAGGATTCAATACATGCGCCATCGCTGCACGCAGAGCCGGTGCCGCACTGGATATCTTTGGTTGCAATGTTCCCGCTGGAATCGCAGTAGTATTCAATCAGTGTTGAGCTGTCCCTGCAGGAATCGGTAGATGTAGTTCCCGCCTTTGTGGTTGTGCCTTTCACTGAAGATGACTGACCACCATCGGAATCCGAGCAGGTGGGCTGCACACACACACCACTCTCGCAGTAGTAGTTCTGCGGGCATGCCACGGTTTCGCTTTTCATTCCGCCCGCCGCGCAGTAGTATTCAACCACGGATGCGCCTGAGCAGGTATCTGCATATGCCGTGGTGCCTGATGTGACCGTGCCTTTCTCAAGGACGTTGTTGCCGCTGTCACTGTCGCTGCAGGTAGGAATGGCGCATTCTCCCTGGGAGGAAACGCTGACTCCAGCAACCTGCGCGAAGCACGGGTTCGAATAGGTCTTGCCATCGCTCCCGCAAACGGGGGCATACTGCTCGCTGCAAAATGACGGGGTCGTGCAGCCGAAAAGGAACAGGATTCCTAATGCAAGCATAATAGGCATGAGCTTCATGTGGAAAGCTTGGCATGCAAAAAATAAAAGCAAGTGTTAAGCCCGGCGGGATGTGAAAAGGCTGTACAAAAATCTGCCGCATTATTTCGCGGCCGCAAAAATCCGAATTATTTCTGCATCTTTGCCGCCTCTTTGTAGAGGTCCTGCAGTGATTTCACGCACGCCATGCCCGCGTTAAGGTGCAGGTTCAAAATCCGTTCGCTCTCCTCGTTGAATTTCTTCTCGCTTGCCAGATGCGGCCTGTGCCCTGCGGCTTCCTTGTGCTGGCGCAGGATGGCAAGCTTCCTGTAGCCGTAGTTGTGCACCACGAGATTTCTCCAGGACTTGAACGCCTCCACGCTGCGGACGGCCTTTTTGAAATTCTTCTGGAAATCCTTGTTCTCGCTGAACAGCGGAGATTCCTCAATAAAATCCCTGGCGGAATAAAGCATGGACATGGAAATGCCGCTCTTGCCAGACTGGATGAGCCTCCTCGCGATTATGGACGGCGAGACCTGGCTGAAGATCATGCCGAAAAGCAGCGCGGTGCTCTCATCAATCCACGCATCCGTGGCCGCGAACGCCTCGGCATAACTGCCCTGGGCGGAATATTTCCGTATGATTTCGGCCGAATAGACCCTGCCGCCGGCGCCTTCGCGGGGCATAGACTCGCCTGACATATCCACACTTAGGCCGCATAACTTAATATTCAGATTTTTATAGTTCACATGCCATAATTTAGACGTGGTACTATGAGCGGGGCACAAACGGAATCAATGGCAAAGCTCGACGAGAAGGAGCTTAAGGCACTTACGCTAAGGATGGAAGGCCTGGAGGGACATCACTCCATAACCAAGTTCATCAGGGCAGGGTATGACGGCGACAAGGACTATATCGAGTTCGGCGTTATGCAGGGCTTCTCGCCAAACCTGCAGAGCAAATACGGCGATACGGCACTGATTGCAGCCTGCACAAACGGGCAGTCAGGCATCGTGCGATATCTCCTGAGGAAGGGCGCAGACCCGAACTTCCCGAATTATGACGGCTCGACGCCGCTCATGTTCGCCGCACTGGCGGGCAACGTGGAAATCGTAAGCCTGCTTTTGGTGGCGGGTGCGGACACAAGCATAAGGAATGAGTTCGGCACTACCGCGCTGAAAGCGGCAAACAACTGCGGAAATGCGGAGTGCATCGCCGCATTAAAGGAGAACGGCGCCGAAAAGTAGATAAAATTAATTTCTTATTTTTCAGTTTTTTACACTCTAGAACAGCTTTTCAATGTCAGTTTCCCCGCTTTCATTAAGTTTTTCAGGGTCCTTGAAAAATTTCTTTTTGCTGTACTGCTCTATCCCTTTCCAGAGGTAGATTAGCGCGTCGAGGCATTTACCGCACATTTTTGGGCTTTCCGCCTCCCACATCATTGTGCAGTCCTCGGTTTCAGGATATCCGTTGACCGCGGCCCATTTTGAGTCATGGTGCAGGTTGAGGCCGAACAGGTGGCCTGCCTCGTGCATCGTAAGCGTTCTTATGAAATTCAAGTCTTGCTGCCTCACCCCGGGAAGCGAGAGCGCAATGTAGCCATATTCAAATTCGGACTGGCCCCAATGGCGCTTGCCGATTGCAAGCGGCAGGTCCGTGATTATCACATTTGCGTGAATGCCGCCGATGCCTTTTGTATTGCGCGCCTCATCGGAAATCAGGTGTATGCCCAACTGTGTGCCGTCAAGCGAGCCGTGCCCGTTGGTTGCGCTCTTCAGCATCTCATCAATTGCCGGGTGCGAGCCGGCATAGGTGGTCTGGAAGGGCAGCAGGCCGATGTTTCTGCTGACCTCGCAAATGCCGCGGAGCACGTTGGCGACCACATCGCCGTTAACCCCTGCTGTCTTGTACACGCGGATTTCGCGGCCGTGCACCCACTCGTCCGCCCTCTTGTACTTGCCGTCCTTGTCCTCAACGTGAAGGTAATGGAACTCGTGCGCATTCTGCCAGTATCTCTGCCAGTTTTCCTTTGACTTGCATTGGGGGCACATGCGCTCGTATTCCTTGCGAGGCATATCTTTCAGAATCTCATCTTTTTCGCCCATAATTTTGCCTCATTTGTTCCAGCTGTAAATAAGAAAAGATTAATGCCCGCCGCCGTTGCCGCCGCCCAGCGGCCTGCGGCCGCGCAGATGGTCAACGAGCGCGGCAATGCTCCTCGAGCCGTACATTTTTGTGTTGGTGTTAAGCGCAACCACGTCGCTCTTTTTTGGCTTAACATTGATAACCATGTTTTTCTTCAGGACCTGCTCAACCTTCTTCCTCTGGTTTGTGTACTGCCCCTTCGGCCCCTTGTAAAATGACAGGGTCTTCATTGTGCGGTCCAGGTCAGCCTCCTTTGCGCCCGTGCACGCGTTGGCTGTGAGTATGCAGAGCCCGTCAACTATGAATATTA
>CAILAH010000060.1 GCA_903832205.1 uncultured Microcaldota archaeon
CCCATAAATCCACTTTATGAGCAGATTGAAGATATTGTGAGCAAAATTTCAAATCTTTTTCTTTTAGATATTTATGAGATGTCCTACTAAAAGCATTATCACGCTAACAATAAACTCAAGTAGAATCAATTTGAGTAGCAGTGGGTTTGATTTGCCACTCTTCCAATAGGCTAGGGCGCCTGTTACCCAAGCAATCACAAGTCCAATTCCAACTCCCGAGAAGTAGTTACTCATATTCATCACATTCATATTGCCATGGCAATTTTTTTAAGATTCTATGAGCAACATTCAGACTTTATGAGCAGAATCGAGTTTCTTAGCAAAGCTGATTGTGGCGGGATTTATGACGGCAAAACGGCGAAAGAAAAATATTCACTCGTATTTGAGCGCCTCGATTGGCGGGATTGCCGATGCGTTCCTTGCGGGTGCAACGCCCGCAACAATTCCAATCAGGACGGAAAATAGCAGGCCGCCCAAGAGCAAATCAAATGAGAGAATGGTTGGCACTCCAGCCGCGCCCAATCCTAGAGAGACAATGAAGCTGAGCAGGAGGCCGAAAAATCCGCCCACTAGGCCTATGATGCCTGCCTCAATCAGGAATAGCAGCATCACGTCGCGGTTCTTTGCTCCGAGCGATTTGAGGACGCCTATGTCCTTTGTCTGCTCAAGGACGCTCATGAACATTGTGTTAGCAACGCCTATGCCGCCGACCAGGAGCGAGATTGATGCGATGCCGCCAAGGAGAAGACCGAGCGTATCGGTGACGCTGGCCACTGCGGACTGGACTGTTGTGGCGGTCATTACCTGGAAATCTTCGGTGTCTTTTGTGACCCTGTGCAAATCGAGCAGCTTGTTCTCAATTGTTGTTGCAACATCATCTGTGTTGTGGTCTGGGGAAACGACAACAATAATCTGGCTCACTGCAGTGGACTGATTGAAAAGCCGCTTGGCGGTTTGCTGGGGAATGTATATGGCGCTATCCGAGCCACCGAAGCCGCTTGACCCGGACTCCTGCAGGATGCCCACCACGCGGAATGGGACATTGCCGATTTTTATCTGCTTGTTAATCATGTCAAGGTCATTGAATGTGGAATTTGCGACGTTGTATCCCAGGACAACGGAGTATTGGTCGCTTGTGCTGAGATAGCGGCCGGATAAAATGTCTGCCCCAACGGAATCCTTGAACGCAGAGGGCTCGGTGCCGATTACGCTTAGCGAGGTGTTCTTATCGACGTAAGAAACGGTGTCTCGCTTTTCCACCCGCGCATCAAGCTTGTAGACGCCGGGCAGGGTTCTCAGGTCATCGGCTTCCCTGAACGTGATTACCGAATCCTGATGTGTATCAAAATTGCTGCGCCCCCCCGGGCCTTCGGTTGGCGGGCGCATTGCACCCATGCCGCCAAACCGCTGCGCCTGCTGGCCTCCCGCGCTTATTTGTATTATGTTGCTGCCGAGCGTGTTGATGCGCTGGCTTATCTGGTCGCTCACTCCCAGGCTTATGGAGATTAGGCATATCACGGAAGCCACGCCGATGACTATGCCGAGTATGGTAAGCCAGCTGCGCAGGTTCCTGTGGCGTATATTCTCCAGGGCCAGTGAGAACAGGTGTTTTGGTTTCATTTTTTCTTCACACCAACGAATTTCTTGTAGCCAAAGTAGCCCACCACTGCGATAAGCGCAATCAGCACGATGAGGCCTGGGATGCCAAAGCCTGCAAGCGGGCCAAGGAAGGAGAGGGCGCCTGCAGAATTGCCGGACCTTCTAGTGAAGGAGGAATTGCCGGAGCCCTGTGCGCCCGTATTGCCCATTGCAGCCGCATCGTTCGGGCCGGAGAGCGTTATGTCCACGTTCTTGGTCACGGTATGCTGCGTGTTCGTGCTGTCCTTGAACACAATCTGTATGGGAATGCCGTACTTGCCCGGGGACAGCCTGCCGGGCACGTTAACCGTAAACTGGAACGTGGTGAAGTCATCCACGTTGAGTGTGCCGATGAACTTGTCGGTTGCGCCCACAAGCTCGAAATCCTTGGATTGCGGGACCGTTACGTAAACGCTTCTTATGGGCGTGTTGCCCGTGTTGGCAATCTGTGCCGTTACCACGACGTTCTGGCTGCCCGGGCTCACAAAGGACGGGTTGATGCTGGAGCTGACTGTAGTCTCCTGCGTTGCCTGCACCGCTATGCCCATGTTCTGCGTGTATGTGTTGCCATCGTCGCTTATTATGCCAATGGGAAGCGTGTAATAGCCTGCAGATGTGGACGGTTCTATGCCAAGGATTATTGTCCTTGTCTCGCTGCCGCCGGGTGCCACCGCATCCATGTATATCCTGCTGTTGCCGAGGGGCGTAAATACGGAACTTTGGCTTAGGTCTATAATCACGGACGCGGGGGTGGACCCGCGGTTTTCTACGGTAAGCTCAAATTGCGCCTGTGAGCCGACCTCGGCGGGCGTAAGCGGCTTGAGAGTTACGCTGAACTGCGCTGAAGAGTCGGCGACGCTCACGGGACCGATGGATATGGTCTGTGAAACGATGTTCTGGATTGGGTCCTGGTATTCCACTATGATTGGAATGGTGTACTTGCCTGGGGCCGCGGATGATGAGGAGACAATGTCAACGGACACGGTCTTGCTCTCGCCGGATGCAATGTCGCCCACTTTTTGCTGGCTTGCGCCCGCAAGCGTGAATGATGAATTGTCCGGGAAGCGGATGACTGCGTTGTTTACTGCGCCGCCCGTGTTGCGTATTTCAAGAAGCGCCGTGAACTTGCCGCCCGGCGTAACGGGCGTGCCGTTAACCGAAAGGGTGTTTACATCCACCGCAGAGTGCTGCAGCACTGATATGGGCACGGTCACGGTTGTGCTCCCGGTGTTGGAGCTGCCGCCCTGTGAATCACCGTATTTGTAATATATGTTCATGTGCACCAGCATGACCCCTCCCTCAATATCCGATGGGACCGAGAATGGTATGGAAGCCATGGTTGTGCTGCCCGCGCCCAAATCGCCGATGCTTGTCTGCGCATCCGTGTCCGAGCCCGGGCCGTGGTCATAATATATGGTGATTGCGGTTGCTGTGGCTCCGCCGCCATTGCTCATGGTGAGCTGAAGCTGGCCGTTGGTCCCGGCATAGATTGATGCTGGGGTGGTTGAATAGCCGGTTATCTGCAGCGTCGGCGAACTTGATGTTGCTGCCGATGCGGTCCCCACCATCAGGACGAATAGCAGAAGGCCGAACAATGCGAGATTTTTCATGTGCATCATCCCGTAGCCTTCAATCTCAGTATTTTTCTTTTTGTATTCCATTTCTTTTTTCATCATTCGCTCACCATTCCATCTAGTATTTCATCTTGATATTATCGCCATTGCCGGGAACCTTTGGCACTTGCCGAGTGTCCTTTTCAATCTGCCCGTCCCTTATGTGGATCACCCTTTCCGTATAGGCTGCCACAACGGGCTCGTGGGTGACAATGATTACGGTAACTTTGTGTTTCTTCCACAGCTCCGAAAGGAAATGCATCACATCCCTGCCGGATTTCGAGTCCAGGTTGCCTGTGGGCTCGTCCGCAAGTATTATCTCAGGATTGTTTGCGAGGGCGCGCGCTATGGCGACCCTCTGCTTCTCGCCGCCGCTGAGCTGGGAAGGCTTGCTGTCCAATTTGTCGGACAGGCCGACCATGGCGAGTAGCTCCTTGGCGCGCTTGGCCGTGATGTCGTCATCTGTGCCGCCAATCATGAGCGGGAGGCTGACGTTCCTAAGCACGCTGAGTGTGGGGCTGAGGTTGAATGCCTGGAAAACGAACCCGAGCTTGCTGTTCCTCGCCTCCGCCAGCTGGTCGTCATCCATCTTGGAGACCGCCTTGCCTTCAAGATAGACTTCGCCGGAGGTGGGCTTGTCAAGGCAGCCCAAAAGGTGGAGCAGCGTGCTCTTGCCGCTGCCGCTCGGGCCGATTATGGATACGAACTCGCCCTTTTTTATCTTCAGGCTCGCGCCCTTCAGCGCCCTGAAGGTGGCCGTGCCAGTGCCGTATTCCTTGGTTGCGTTCTCAATTACCAAAATATGCTTGTCCATATAATCCACTTGTGCCACGAGAGCAACGTAACGCTATTGTAACCTTAATGTAACAAAGCTTATAAGCCTGAGCGCAGTAATAAGTTTTGTAGAAAATAGAAAAGAGGGAATGTCATGGATTTACTATTTGGTCTCTTTGGATTTTTGCATGTCCTGGCGGCATTCAGCATGCTGGCCACGCTTGCGCTTGTGATCAAGCTCTATCTGGAAACTGACAAGGGATGGTACTGGCTCTGCCTTGTGCTTTCCATACTGCTCATTGCGATTTCACAATGCGTCGATCTTCTCTTCCCACCGGGCCTTAGGGGCTTTATGATAATCGGGCTGCTTAGCGAGATCTGCCAGATAGCTGGGGGCTTGCTTCTGGCGGTTTCGTTCTACGGCATGTACAGGACGATGAAATCTATTCGCAAGAGGATTGAATGAAAACCATCCTTTTCTACTGGAGCAGGGGCGCGGAAACGCGCAGGGACATAATAATGCTAGCGGCAGAATGTGGCAAAAAGGAGAAACCCTGCTATCTCAGCACGCTTGCGAAGAGGCTTAAGCTGAGCCACGTCGCCATAAAGAAGCACGTGGACCTGCTCCTGGAGGAGGGCTATATGAAAGTGACGAATCCAGGGGGGAAGCCCGCCTTCCTCGCGCTGACTGGGAAAGGAAGGGAAGTGTTCAACGAGATTTCGGAAAAATAGAATAGCTGCTTATTTTATCATTTCGGAAAAATAGGAAACTGATTGAGAAAAAAGAGATTTATTTTATCTTGAGCGCGTACTTGCCGGACATTTTCACTACCATCTGCTTTGCAAGGTCAGATGCCTCCGGGTCCATTATTATGACGAAGCCGGACCAGTTGTCGGTGAGCTCGCTTGAGCCGCACGCTGGGCAGTTCTCGGCACCCGAGCTTACATACCTGCACGACCTGCATGCTTTTTCAACGCTCATCGTTCACACCAATCCATACCTTATATTCCGCCTTCATTCAGCATTCGTTCATGCCCTTTACTTTTTCTCCTTCTTGGCTGCGGCCTTTTCCGCCCTGCCCTTTGCGCCCTTGGTCTCTTTGTTCCAGTCCTCTTTTCCGAGGCCTGGCGTCCTCATTGAAAGGCCAACCTTCGTTTCAAGAATGGTCGGCTTCATGCTAACGGTAATTATGCGTGCCTTCACCGTGTCGCCCTTCTTGAGCGCCCTCTTCGTGTTCTTGCCGGTAAGCTGGGCGGTCTTCCTGTCAAGGCGCACTATGTCGTCCGTGACCTGGGAAAGGTGCACGAGGCCCTCCAATGGGCCGAGCGAGAGGAATGCACCGAACTCGACCACTTCCGTGGCCTCGCTCTCAACAACCTCGTTGATATCTGGGAAATAGGAAAGCATGTCAAAATGCGTGTCGTAGTAGGCGGCGCCGTCACCGGGGACCACATAGCCTCCGCCGATGTCGCGCACGCCCTGTATGCTCAGGACGACGCCCAAATCAGTGTCCATCTTCCTCTCATATTTCTCCCTCAAAATCTGAAGGATAGCGTTTTCCCTCTTCATTGTGAACATCTCGGGAGGAACACGGACTGAATCTAGAATTGTGTGGACCTTGTACATTCTGACACCTACGTGATTACTACTTTGTTAGATTTAGTTATGCTTATAACCCTTACTCCGCGCTCTCTGGCGACCCTGGCGAGGCGTATGTCGACCGTGGCGATGAGCGGCTGCTTGAGCAGCCAGTCGTCCGGCTTTTCCATGGAGGGCACGGCCTTGATGTTGAGGTCTTTTATCCATTTGAGCGCCTGCCCGGCCTCTGGCGCAATTGCCCTTGCGGAATGGGAGAGGAGGTGAAGCTCATTTAGCACGCCCTGGCTTATGTAAAACTGCACGGGACCGTCGAACATTTCCTCCACTCGTGCCCTGTCCACGCGCCTCTTAATCATGAAAATTATGAAGCTCGTGTCAACGGCGATGCGCATCTGCATAACCTTATTTATTTGCCGCACACATATATATTCATGCCCGAGGGAGAATACGAGATCCAGATAGATGTGCGGAAGAGCGTAACGGAGAATGCGAACGATTACTATGAGAAGGCAAAAAAAGCGAAGGAGAAGGCGAAGAGAATAAGGGAGATGCTGGAGAAGGGCGTGGAAATCAGGAAAGATAAGAAAAGCGAGGGAGAGGAGAAGAAGGAAGGCAAGATGAAGTGGTTTGAGCATTTCAAGTGGTTTTATTCAATGAAAGGGTTCCTGGTGGTTGCGGGAAAGAACGCAAACCAGAACGAGAGGCTCTATAAGGGAGTGATGAAGGCGAATGACCTGTTTTTCCATGCGGAGATTGTGGGCGCGCCCTTCACCATAATCAAGAAC
Source organism: uncultured Microcaldota archaeon (assembly GCA_903832205.1). Classification (GTDB taxonomy): domain Archaea; phylum Micrarchaeota; class Micrarchaeia; order CAILAH01; family CAILAH01; genus CAILAH01. The sequence continues at coordinate 6,411 of CAILAH010000060.1, forward strand.
GGCCTCACTGCGGATGAGAGGACCATTGCCGCGGCCGCCCAGTATGCTGGCAGCCATTCGAGGGCGTGGAAGTTCGGCTATGCCGCGGTGGATGTCTATTCGGTGAAGTTGGAGCAGCTCACGAAGAAAACGAGCGGCGCCTACGTGAAGAAGGGCGGGATAATCATTACGGGCGAGAGGACGTGGTACAGGAACACCAAGCTGGAATTGGCCATCGGGTATTACAATGATAAGCTGGTGTGCTTCCCTGAGTTGTGTGCAACCATGCTGAGGAACCCGGTGAAGATTGTGCCAGGGACGAGGGAAAAGGAGGACGTGGCCAAGGAGATTGCGCTTAAGATTGGTGGAAATGTAGACGAGATTGTTGCGCTGCTTCCCGCGGGGAATACGGATATCGTCAGGTAATTGGAATATAAATTTTGCTTCTGATTGTGTATTAGGAGAGGTGTTATGTTATGGCTAAGAAGGTTATTGGCAAGGAGAAAAAGGGAAGGAAGAAATGGTGGTATGACATTGCGGCGGGAGGAATACTGATTGCGTTTTTCCTCGGGATGGATTACATCACAACGGGAAGCATAACGTGGTCCATTTGGCCGATAGGAGCGATACTGTTCTTCTGGATTGCATATAGGCTGCTTAATCTCGTGGGAAGGGAATAGGAAATCAGAATTGGGCAATGCCCAATCCCTTTGCGATTAGGTAGGTGCCAAATATCAGGAAGATAACTGCTGCAAGAATCCTGCCGTGGGTTTCAATGAAGGCGCCGAACGGCTTGAGCAGCTCTTCTGATTTTTTCGGATATAAAACGCTAATCACTAGCGGAAGCAGTGCGGGAAGGATGAAGAGGAGCGAGCCCAGGAGTGCGAGAAGCAGCTGGAAGGCAAGGGCTGTGTTTGACTGGAATATTTCCTTTACCTCAGTGAAGAAGAGGAGCTCGGCGTCAAGGTTGGTGATGTTGAGCAGGAGGCCGATGATTAGCCATTTTATGAGCACGGGGGATTGGGACTTTTTCTCTTTGAAATCGGGCGCCTTCTCCTTTTTTTTGCTCAGAAGTGGAAGGATGCCGAAGAAGATGAATATCACGCCAAGGAACAAATCGACAGATGAGAGGTAGGGGGAAAAGCCTTTGGTAAAATGGAGCACCTGGGCGCCCACAAGGAAGCCGAACGTGAGGATTATGAAAAGCGCGATTATGCCGCCAAGAAGAAAGGCGAGAGAGCGCTTGTACGGGAATTTGCCTGCGAGAAGTGTTAGCGCGACAGCAAATATCACCGGTGATGCGGTGGATGCGATGCCGAGCGCAAGAACTTTGAGCAGGAGCCCCAACATAGTAAAGGAATCAGCGCAAAATAATATATGCGCATCAGCAGGCTACGAGGAGAAGAACTATTTTTATTTCTTGCCCCTGTTAATAAGACAAGCTCCAATCGTCTAGTCCGGTTAAGGACACGGGCCTTTCAAGCCTGTAACCCGGGTTCGAAGCACCTCTTTTGGGATGCCTAAAGAGCTGCACCAGAAAAGGTTACGAAAATCCCGGTTGGAGCTTTCTTTTTTTTTCAACTGATAACTAAGCTTGAATGTCAATGAGGGGTAGGGGCAGACCACACGGGGGAGGGGACGCTTCCCCTCCCGCAGTGGTTGGAGCTCTCTTTTTTTATGTTTCGAATATCCGAAGCGAAGCTTGGGAAAGATTTATATAACTGAAGCATCTAACTCTAACCCTATGTCGGATGGTGCTGAGCATAAGCCAGCGGAGAAGAAAGTGGTTACAACCAGGCCCAGCACCGCTGAGAGGAAAATACAATTCAATAGGCAGCATGAGAAAGAGCAAAACACCTACAGGGCGCTGTCAGGGGCGTTGGACGAGCTTATTGCAGGGGGCGTTGTCGAGGAGGACAGTTTCAGCGGGACATTGCACCTGGCATTCAAAAACATCACCGGGATACAGAGGCTTAACCTCTACTGGAGCGATGCGGATTCGCACGCATTAATGCCATACCAGTTTTACAGGCTCAATGAGAGGCTTGAGATGATCGGCAGGAATTTCAGCTTTGCATCTGCAGCAATTGGAAAGACGCTCGAGGAGCATTCTCTGGCCCACATCATGCTTTTGGAAGAGCTGACGCATTCCAACAGCCTTTTTGAAAAACTGGTTGAGGAAAAGCTTACATTGCCGCTGGGTATTTGCTGGAACAAAAAGAGACGGAGCATCCATGTGTTTGACCTTGACCCAAACAACCAATATATCCACAAGGCGAACCAGGATGAATTCATGGCGTTAAGCCATATGTTTGAAATGCCAAGCGGGATAATTGTGCCGCTATTGTATAAGAAGGGACTGCTCGGGGTGATGGAGGTGTGCGGCTCCAACCTGTATTTCGACGGTGACGAAAGGAATGCGGACAGCCTGATTAGGTACATTGTGGGAGTGGGGAGAATTCTCGCACTGCACAAGAAGATCCAGACCGACCCGCTCACAAGGCTTTTGCCAAAGGAGATGTTTGAGGATGGCCTGAGGAAAAAGGTGCAGGAGTCGCTCGAAAGCGGCAGGCCGTTGTCGCTGATTTATCTTGACGGCGATGATTTCAAGACAATCAATGATACCTACGGCCATGCTGTGGGGGACAGGGTGCTCAGGAATATCGCAAAAAGGATTTTGGAGAGCACCCACAGCTATGACAGGGATTATAGGGTTGGCGGGGAGGAATTTGCCATACTCACTAATGTGCCCCCCCCAACTGCAATCAAGATTGCACAAAGGATTGCGGGCAATATAATGCGGCCGTTGCGCGTGGAAATGATTGGAGACATCGGCGAGACCGAATACATTGACCTGTCAAGGACCGTGAGCATTGGGATCGCGCCACTAACGGTTACCGATTTAACGGCACACGATACCGTTGAGAAAGTTGTGATGAAAATGAAGAGGCTTGCTGATGAAGCGCTTTACAGGGCGAAGTCTGAGCCCAACAAGAATTCAGTTTATATTGCGGAACCCGTTGATGGAAAGATAGAATACAGGAAAGTTTGAACTGGGTGCGGGGGAAGGTTCGGGCTAAAGTTGATTAAGCTTGTTTTTCTAATTAGGCGGTATGGAATTCGGGATGCTTATTCAGGATGCAATGGAGAGGGTTAAAGGGATTGAGTACGAGACGTTTTCAACATCGCTAAAGTTGCCTGAGAGCATTGTGAAAGAGGAGGAGAGCTCGTTCAAGAGGGACGGGATCATTGGGAAGGCTGCAACGAAGACTGAGATGGGGAGGCAGATAAGAGAAGAGCTGGCGAAGAAGAGCGGGAAGGAGATGGATTTGGGCGGGGACGTCACGTTCATGTTTGATTTGGAAAAGAATTCAGTGAGTGTTGCGATTAATCCCGTGTTCCTGCTGTGCAAGTACAGGAAATTGAAGAGAGGGATTTCGCAGACAAGATGGGACAAGTACGATAATTCGGTTGAAGGGTTCATTGTGAAGGCGGCGGAAGAGCTGTATAATTCAACGAATGCGTTTTTGCACGGTGCCGGAAGGGAGGACGTGGATGTGAGGATGCTGGGTGACGGCAGGATATGCACGGTTGAGATTGTTGAGCCGAAGAAGAGGGATGTGGATGCGAGGGAGTATGAGAAAAAGGTGAAGGAGCTTTCTGGGGGAGACGTTGAGCTTGTTGTTATTGGGCAGGTTCCGCGCGAGTATGTATGGATTGCTAAGGAGGCGCATTTTGAAAAGGAGTATGAGGCGGAAGTGGAGTTTGAGAAGGAATTGAGTGAGGAGGAACTGAAGAAAATATTGGGGATTGGGGAGCTGTTGCAGCAGACGCCTGTGAGGGTGCAGCACAGGAGAGCCGACCTTGTAAGGAAGAGGAATGTGCTCGGGATTGAGCTGCTTGAGAAGAACGGGAAAGGCGCAAGGTTCAGGATAAAGACGCAGGCGGGGACGTACATAAAGGAGCTCATTAATGGCGATGAGGGAAGGACAAAGCCGAGCTTTGCGGAGATTGCGGGGTGCAAGGCAAGGTGCATCACGTTGGATGTTATAAAGGTTCACGAATACATTTCTGATTGGTGGTAAGTTGATAATTTGGGGGTTTGCAATCGCACTCTTGTTCCTTGCAGTTGCGTCGTATTATGACATATTCAACAAGAGGACGATACCAGATTTGCTTTCATACGTTTTTGTGGTTGTTGCGGTTGCGTTTAGCTTACTGACTGAAGGATTTGTGCTGATAAAGATTGGCGCGGCAATAGGGATTTTTGCCCTGGGATATCTGGTTTACAGGATTGGCTACATTGGGGGGGCGGACGTGTTCTTCCTTAGCGGCCTGATGCTGCTGCTTCCGCTCACTGCAATTGCGGGCGTTGGCGCGGCCACACCGGTGATTGTTAACGTGCTCCTGATTTCAACGATAGTGATGGCTATTTATCTTGAGTATAATTTCTTTGCCAGGAAAAATGAGTTCAAGCCGAGGATGCAGGAGATTGCCACTGCGGCGATTTGGGTTGTGGGATATGGGGCGGTTGCCTACATGCTGTTCACGCTTGGACTGACGGCGTTTGCGGTTCTTGCGTTCCTTGTGGGGATTGTTTCCTCTGTGTTTGCTTTGATAAAGAGGGAGCTGGCTAGGAGCCTCATTACCATGGTTACGCCAAAAGAGATTATTGAAGAGGACATACTTGCGATTGAGGAGATGGACCCAAAGCTGGTGGAGAAATTGGGATTGGAGAGGCTGCTTACCAAGGCGCAGATTGGGAAGATAATACATGCCAAATTGAAAGAGGTCCCTGTTTACGGAAAACTCCCGCCATATATGCCGTTCCTGCTTATTGGTGTTTTGGCTGCAGCGGTTCTTGCGCTGCTTTAGTGCGTGTTTTTAGGCGTGATTGGTAATGGAAAAATTCATTTTTGAAAACCAATTGGAAGAGGGGCTTATTCTATCAAGGCCCAATAGGTTCATCATGTTTGTGAAACTGGGGAACAGGACTGTGAAATGCCACTGCCCCGCCACGGGCAGGATTGGCGACATTGTGTTCAAGGATGTGCCGTGCCTTGTTTCAAGAAGCAATAATCCTGAGAGGAAGACGGGATTTACGGTTGAGGCAATCTCGCTTGAGGAGATTCAAAAGAAGAACAAGAAATGGATTGGGATAAACCAGACAAGGGCAAATGATTATGTGGATTTTTTCTTCAGGCAGGGAGGAATGCCGAAGATAGTGGGCGGGGGAAAAATAGAGAGGGAAGTGCGGCTGGGGAAGAGCAGGATTGATTTTCATTCGGGGAAGACGTATGTTGAGGTGAAGATGCCGCTCATAACCATGCCTATGAAGAAAGGTGAATTGAGAGAGAGGCAGGTGAGGAAGTTCACCTCGTTTGATAGATTAATCAGGCATTTCGGCGATTTGGCGAAGAGCATGCATAAGGGGTCGAGGGCAGTTTTGCTGATGTGCTACATGTATGATGCGGAGCCGTTCAGCCCGCCAAAGCCCGATAAGAGCAGCAGGAAAATACAGGACGCGGCGAGAAGGGCGTCTGCAAAAGGCGTTGAGAACTGGCAGGTCAATCTGGAGATTGATAAGAAGGGCGTGACGCTCAAGAGATACTTCAGGCTGAAGATGTTTGGAAAATAAAAGTTAGGGTTGGCCGGTAAGCCGGCTTGCAACGAGTTTTTTGTCAAGCGCCAAAATGAATGAGAACAGCTTCGGGCCGCGGGACCTTCCGAGAAGGAGCGAGTAGGCGGAGCTGAAAAAGTCCGCAATGGGCACCTCATGTTCGGTGCAGAGCTGCTTTGCGCGCGCCGAAAGCAATTCCTCGGTTGCCTCGGGCATTTGGTACATCTCAATGAATTCCTTTAATACGCGCTTCTGGTTGTCCGGAAGCAGTATGAAGCGGGTTATTGACTCGTCCGCGGAGAGAATTGTGTATTTTGATTCGGGCGGTGCATAGAGGCTCACCCAGTTGCGCGCCAGGCCTATTCTCCTGCGCGCGCTCTCAACGTCCTTTTCAGAAGCGCCGTTGAGATGGCCGAGCGATTTCAATTTGGAGAGTGCCTGCTCGTCATCCATCAATTGGGCGAGCTCTGATGTAAAGCTGTAGGGCACGCGCACCGGCGCCTTGTCAGGGATTTTTGGCATTGCGAGCTCGTACATCCTCTTTGAGTTCTCCTCCCTGTTCTCGCTGCGCGACTCGGCTTTGCCGAAATAGACGCGCTCGGTCTCGTCGAATTCATCAATCAGCTGGGATATCTTTGAGAGTTCCAAGTCGCGCTGCTTCTCTGGCCTGCGGGTGTAGAACATGGCGAACACTTCGGGCTCCATGATCTTCAGCATATCCTGCACAATGTAGACGTTGCCTTTGCTGGCGCTCATCTTCTCGCCGTTCACAAGGAAGAATTCGTAGACGAACGGGATGGGCGGCTCGCGGTTGAAGACCTTGGGTATTATCTCCAGGACGCTCTTCCAGCTGCCCTCAAAGTGGTCTTTTCCAAAAGGCTCGAACGTTGTGTTAAAGATGCACATCAGCGCGGGCCACTCGAACCTCCACTGGAGCTTGCCCTCACTCCAGGGGACTTCCCCTTCGAAGCCGCAGCCTTCGCTTTTCTTTTTCTTTATCGACTTGCCCTCGCACACGCAGTGCACGGTCTTCTTCTCAAGATTGAATGAGTCAATATTTGCGAGCCTGCCGCACTGCGGGCAGATTGCATCGAACGGGATGTAGTCCGCGCCTTTTGTGGACTGGAATTTGGAGATGAGTTCTCCCGCTATTTCTCTTTTCTCAAAAACTTGCTTGATGTAGGGCTCGAACTTGCCCTCCTTGTAGAGCGCGTCAACGGAATAGAGCGTCGGGTTGATGTCGATGGCTCGGAGGCCCTGCATCCACACCTCTGTGAAATGCTCGCTCCAGGAGCCGCAGCAGCCGAACGGGTCGGGGACCCTGCAGAGCGGCATGCCCAAATGCTTTTGGATTTCCGGGTATTCAGAGGTGCTGTGCCATTTGCCTGAGAGGTCCGCAATGCGTGAGGGAACATCCTTTAGCGGGTCACGGTCATCGGTGGTGTGCACGAATTCGCACTCCACACCTTTTTCGCGAACTGCTTTTACGGGAAACCACGCACGAAGGACATCATTGAGGTTGCCGATGTGCTTGCCTCCGCTGGGCGTCTGCTGGCACTTGACGTTCGGCGTCCTGCCCTCCTTTTTCGAGCGCTCAATAATCTGCTCTGCTAGATGGTCTGCCCAGTGCATTGTAATCCCTTTTTCTATTTAGAAGGGTGAGATTTATTTATGTGTCATATAGGTGCCGTCCCAGCCGTTGCGGTAGAAACGCCTAAGCATTGCCAGCGAACCGTTCTCGAATTCTGGATTTATCTCCCTGCCGATGCTTTCGTAATAAGGACGCATGGCATCAAACAGGTGCATTTGGTATTGCATTATGTGTCTGAAGCCCTGGCGCAGCCAGAAGGGGACGGGGGAGCTGTAGAGATGCGCGGAGTGGCCGAGGGAGTCGATGTCCCCGTTGTTCCTGCCGGAGAGGTACCAGGTGCTTAAAACCTGTGGGAGATTATTGCTAAAGCCGTTCGCTATGCTGTTGTAGAGCTGGCCGCCTATGCATCCCCTGTGCGAAGGGTGCACAATTATTGAGGAGACGTAATTGACGCCCCGCTGCTCGCCAGCCATGATGTAACCCACCAGCGCATCGCCGCGGAATGCAAATGCGTTGGTGCGGAACACGCTGAAGTCGCGGAACAGCTCAATGCGGCCATCTAGAGTGCGCATCGAATCACTGGTTAGGCCGTCGAAAAATGCCAGGTCGGGATGGAAGAAGCTCTCTAAATAGAGAAGCATCCTGCGATTCTTCGGGTTTGCCAAATCAATCTCCCTTGTGAGCGTGAGGCGCTCGCGGCGCACGCTTGCATAATATGCATCAAGCTCGCCAAGCGCAGGCTCGTCAAGCAGGCAATCGAACTGGGTCATGAGCTTGAGCTGCGGCCTTCCGCTCCTTGTGGAGAATGCGCGGCTCTGTACGCCGCCGGATGCCTGCCTCTGCGGCACGCTTCGGAGTGCCTCGGCTTGATTTATGCTCATACGGTCTATTGGGATGGACGTTATATTTAGAACATTTGTCAGAATTACAACACTAAAAGCACAGATTGTTGATTTTACAACATTTATATAAATAATATAACATAATTGGGATTGTATGCCCTTATCCGTGAATGCAGCGGTGGCCCTCGTCATCGAGCGCGACCCGTTCATAGCAACGGCACTCGAGAGGGGAATAGTGAGCTACACGAAGCTGGCGAGGGCGTTAAACAACGAAGTGGAGACCCTGTGCGGCAGGGGCGTCAGCACTGCGGCCATAGTGATGGCGCTGATGCGGCACGGCGGAAAGAAAGTGGAGAAGAAGAAGCATGGAGCGCGGATAAGGGCAAGACACATAACAACCAGGACCGGGCTCGCCATGGTGAGCGTTGAGCGTAGGGAAATCGAGCATGTCCACTCCCTCTACGGGAAGTTCAACATGGCGGCCGGCGATTTTTTACAGGTCTCAATGGGGAATACCGAGATAAGCGTGATATACAATAGGGAGAAGGAGAACCTGGTTGCAAAAACCCTCACGAAAATTTTGCACAGGGAGACCAATCTTTCACTCTTGTCCATCGGGTTCCCCGATGAGTACCTGGAGACGCCGGGAGCGATAGAGTACATGATACGGCCGATTGCGCTAGCGAACGTGAACATTATTGAGATGGTCTCCACCTATAGAGAGCTCAATATTTTCTTCAGGGATAAGGAGTTGCTAAAGGCCTATGCGACATTGAGGTCGTGGCTGAATGCATAGGAAAAAACAAAAAGAGCAGATGACTGCAGTGCCGCCATCATGCCTGGTTTTGTGGCTGTCCTTACACTGGCTAGAATTGGGGCTGCCTTGCGCCGTATAATTGGTAGTAGTCCTTTACCTTTCTCCTGATATCATCGGGCGGCCTCTTCTTTGCAAAGACGAGCGGAAGCAGCTCGGTTGCATGGCTCATTGCGAAATGCTTGATATTCATTGTGGAGAGTTCCTCGGCGATTGTCTTGCCGTCGTTCCTGCGCTCGTCACGGTCTGTGAGCGTGAGCGTTGCGATGACATTTATCTCGGCTGCACGGAGCACCTTTACGAATTCTAGGAGCATCCTGCCGGTTGCTGTTGCGTCCTCAATCACCACGGTCTCATCCTTGGGGACACCAACGAAGTACCTGTCCCTCACGCTGCCGTGCTCCTTTGGAATGCTTCGACCCAGGGGAAGGGAGTATATGTTGGGGCCGTAGGTAGTCTGATGATAGGCCCACTTGAACTGGGCGATTATCCCTATCTTGGTTGCGCCTTCAGGCACGCCTATGAACGTGCGGATAGCGCCAATGCTGCCCATCCTCTCCTTGGCAAAGAAGTATGTGAAATCCGCAATCTTGTTCATGAAGAAAACGTCGTTGGTCAGCGGGCGCCAGTTCACGTAGAACGGCGAGCCCCTATCTGCCATTGGCTCGCAGAAATTTATGACATCATTCTCAATTATCATGTCATTGAAACTGTTCTTGTCGAACATAACTCCCAACACCCCGAAGTATACAAATCAGGGTGAATGAATTTATACCTATTGCCGGGAGGGATAGTGCTTAAAAAAATGACTAGTACCTTGCGATTGCCAGGTAGGAGTTGGTGAACCAGCCGCCGAAAGGCGTCCTGGTGAGGCTGAATGCGAACGCGTCGCTGAATATCTGCGGGAAGTTGAGCACGCCGTCCTGCACCAGGTGCATGGTGTTGAACCCGAGCCTTGAGCGGTTGACTTTCATCTCGTAGTTCCTGAGCCCGTCCTTGAGCGACATCTTTCCCTTTGAGATGTCCTGTATTGTCTCCGCGCACATTCTTGAGAATGTTATGGTGGGCCTGATGCCTTCTGCTGAGAGCGGGAGCACCTGCCTTGCGGAGTCGCCCACAAGGAATATGTTGTTGTCAATGGGCCTTGACATCCCCGTGCAGGGGACGACGCCGCTCATCAGCCCTTCAGTCGTGTATTTCACCTTCACGTGGTCAAGGAACATGTTGAATGCCTTCTTCAGCGAGGCATTGAAGCAGTAGCCGCCTATGCCGACGTGCGCGAGGCCGCCGCCCACCGGAAATATCCAGCCGTAACCAGGGATGCGGCTCCTGTCAAAGAAGAAGTTGAGGCGCTTCAGGTATTTCTCGTCAACGGGCGCGGTAATCTCAATCCCCGAAAAGAGCTTTTGGAATTTCGCAGGGTCTTTTGAGAGCGCCTTTCTCCAGCCCGTGCAGTCTACAATAAAATCGCCTTCGATGACGCCGTTTGCCGTGAGAACCGTGTTGCCGGCCGTGCCGAGCACTTCCGTTTTCATGAACTCCGCGCCGGAATTCTTGAACATTGTTGTGCAGAATTTCTTATAATCGACAACGCAGTAGTCGTGGGGCATCTTGAGGATGCCGTTCACGCGCGGGGTCTCAATGTAAAAATGGTCGACGCTGTCGAGAATTGATTTCGGAGCAAGTTTTTCAGCAAGAGGCATGGGCATGCCGCAGGTTGACGCGCGGTTGTCGCCTATCTCCTTCTTGTCTACCATGAGGACCTTGAATCCGGATTCCTTCAAGTGGTAGGCGACCCCGAGCCCCGCAAAGCTTGCACCAGCGATAATAACGTCTGCACGCATAGGAATCATTCTCTTAGGAATATTTTTTAAGCGTTAGGGCGTGCTGCCTTAGCCTGCCTTTGACAGCGGGGCTCTCCAGCTCCCTGATTGCATCAGCGGCAATCCATTTTGCGGATTTTGAATTGAGCTTTTGGATTTCCCTTGCGGTCTTGAGCGCCTGCGCGTTCAGCAGCAGGCTGCGCTTTCCAATTTGCCGAAGGGCCCAGTTCACCGCCTTTCTTACGAAATTCCTCTCATCGGCTGATTCGCGCTTGATTATTGGAAGGAAGCGCAGGAACGCTTCATTGTTCGCTTTCTTATCGTGCACTGCAAGCGCGGCCATAAGGGCAAACCCCGCCCGCTTCACGAATTCCTCATTTCTTTTACTCCATTCAATTGCCTTGGCATGCGCATAGGGCGTCCTGTCAAAAAGGTTTGAGCAGGCCTGGTCGCAGATGTCCCAGGAATCAAAATCTTTCGCCCAGTGTTCCATCTGCTTTTCAGTGACTTGCTTTGGGTCGTCGATAAATCCGGCAAGGAGGCGCGCCTCGTGGATTTCTGATTCCCAGAGCTTTTGCGCGAGCGCGTGGTCTTTTCCTATCTTCTTTGCATAGGCGCGCAAAAAGGGGATGGGAATGCCCAAAGTATTCTTTGGATTTATTCCGAACCGCGCCATTCCCGCCACGTTCGTGGGGTTGGAATGGGACTTTAGTTTTGCTATGACCTGTGATGCACTCTGCGCTGCCATGGTCTTATGTGTCAAAAAAATGTTTTAAAGTGTGAGCGTGCCTAAAATCCTCATGGAAAATCCGGGGCTCCTGGAGAAGTACAAGAGGGGCAAGCATTGGGAAAAGCACCCTACTGTTTATGCTGAGAGGTTCGTGAGGTTCCTGAATGATAATGGGGTTAGGGGAAAAGTGGTCGATATCGGGTGTGGCAACGGCAGGGATGTGGCCGTGTTCAAGAATGCCGGGTTTGACGCGCTGGGCATCGACCATTCGCCCGAAGAAATTAGGCACGCATCAATGCTGCATCCCGACTGCATGTTTGAGGTGCAGAATGCGGAGTCAATGAATTTGCAGGACAACAGCGTCGCTGCGTTTTTCATGATTAATGTGGTGCACTATACCAGGAAGAAGGAGGCGTTCAGGGAAATACAGAGGGCGCTGATGCCCGGAGGGCTCGTCCTGGTGCATTTCAACCTCTCAATTGTTGACAGCTACCTTAACGTGGACTATAGGGACGATGAGAAGGAGATTATGAGTCTTGTTTCAGATTTTGAGGTAATGCACAGGGAAACCTTCCAGAGAAAGGATATGCTGCCGCATGAGCATACGCATACCATACTTGAGCTTATACTAAAGAAGAAATAGTAAATCTAATTCACGCTAATCCAATTTGTGCCTGGTGCACGAAAGGGATTTGAATGCAAAAATTAAAAGAGCTAAAATTTGGCCCTGAATATAAAAAGTAAGAGAGAATTAGGCGATAAGCATCTCGGTGAGGATGAGGCGATCCTCGAGAAGCAGAGGGGCCGCATTTGTGCCGCGAGTTATCCTTGAGATGTCGATTTTCCTCAGGTTAACATCCAGCTCCGGATATTCCTTTGTGAAATACTGGAGCAGCTCCGGGAAATTTTGGAACTCCCAGCTGATTGCGAAATTCGTGCGTGAAACGGACTTGGCATATTTCTCCGCGTGCATTCTCTTGATTGCTTCCTGCACTGCCCTGAGCTTCTCTGTCTCGTCCTCAAAGAGATTGAACAGCTTCTGCATCTGGCCGCCCGCATCGGGCTCGTAAACAAGGATTATGCCATTCTTGCGGAGCACGCGCTTCGCCTCAAGAAGAGAGCTGTAGATATTATCAATGGGGATATGGTGGAGTGATTGCGTGTAGATGACGGTGTCGAAAATCCTGTCAGGAAATTCGAGTTTCTCGCCATTTCCCACGCGGTAAAACAGGTTGTTCATGTCGGGAGGAAGCAGCTTCCTTGCAAGGTCGAGCTTGTCCCTGTCTGGATCGATTGCCGCAATCTTCTTTGCCTTTCTTGCGAGGCCTATGCTCAGCCGCCCGTCGCCGCAGCCAATCTCAAGGACTTCCCTGCCCGCAATGCCTGAGCGCGTGAGGGTCGCAAGCTCGGATTTGACATCGATTCTCATGTGTTAGATTTGGGGATGAAGATATATGAGGTTTGGGCTCCTGATGCGCTTCGGCCCTAGGTGAATTATTAAGTTTATGGTGGGCAACTCTTTTCACTGGTTGCATATGGCAAAAGTAATGAAACAGGCTTCAGAAGTTTCGGCATTGCTATGCGGAATTCTTGAGGATAACGGGAGGGTTCTTTTTCTTTTGAAAAAAGATGAGCGGGGGCGCGAGGCGTTGGAGCTGCCGCACGCGCTTGTGAAAAGCGGCGAGAATGAGGTTAGCGCATTGACCGCTGCGATGCGCGAGCAGGCGGGCATTGATGCCCAGGTGCATGAGGTGATAAAACAGGGAAGGCATAACGCAGGCTCGAGAAAAAAGAAGAGAGGGGTGCCTGCGTTGGGTTTCAGGGTGACCGCGAAATCTGCGAAGGTTGTCGCGGGGAAGGGGTTTGCCGGGTTCAGGTGGATTGCATTAAGGGAGATTGGAAATGTAAAACTTGGTAGGAATTCTGAGTGGCTGAGATAAATGAGTCAGGAAGAATTGCTGCGTAAAATCCGAGATAAAAATAGGGTAAGAAAAATCTGATTAAAAAAAGAAATTAGACTGCTGCGGATTTATTCCACAACAATTTTTCCCTTCATTGAGGGATGTATTGCACAGGTGTAATCAAACGTGCCCGCAGTGTTGAACTGGTGCTCATACGTGCCGCCCTGCGAGAGCTGCTCTGATTGGAAGTCGTTGAATTTCACTATGTGCGGGGCGGAATCCTCATTTGTCCATTTCACATTTGTGCCTTTCTTTATGTTGAGGTCGGCCGGGTTGAATGCGAAATTCTTTATTGAAACCAGGGCTGAGAGCTTCACCGTTAAATCCGAAGGGTTCTGCTGGGTAGTGCCGCCGTTGCCTGCTGGCGGGGATGCGGGCTGTGTGCATCCCACGATAAGGACCGCAAGCAGCAATATAGGTATAATCAAAATTGACCATTTCATTGGATTACCTCTTTAGCACACATGTGCGTAACGTATTATATAAGGGTTGGAGGAGGAGTATCTGCATGGAGACTAAATATCTGCTTGTGTCCGCGGCCTTCCTGCTCGTGCTGTTATCGGGATGCCTCAGGACCAACAACGGGCAGAGCACTGTTGGGACGCTTGAGGGAAAGGTCACCATAGGGCCGCTGTGCCCGGTGGAGCCGTGCAACATCTCCGCGGAGCAGATGGCACAGGCGTATGCAGGCAGGAAAATCTTTATTTATGCAAAGGACATGAACACACTTTTGAAAACTGTTGACATAAATGCGGACGGGACATATGGCATCGAGCTGGCGCCGGGGCAGTACATTGTCGATACCAACCATTTGGCGGTTGGAAGCGTAAAGGGCGCGCCAAAGCTTGTGGATATCACTGCGGGCAAAACAACAAAAGCGGATATTGAGATTGATACGGGAATAAGATAGGCAATCTAATTGAAAGCGGTAAATTTTAGAAGCATCGGCAGCAGCTCTCGCATTTTGCGCATTTGCCGCAGATGATTTCCTTCTTGCCGCAGTATTTGCAACTGCCTGGCTTGGGATATTGCATGTTATATTTAGGAAGGAAATATTAAAGAAACATCAATAGCCGAACCGCCTCTCATAATTCTTGTGGTCGAACCATTCCAATAGGACGACGAGCAGCAAAACGTTTTCCTTTTTCATTGTGTAGATTAGCCTCCATCCCCTACAGAGATTATATTTCCAAAGATTGTCAACACCATACTTGCGGAGGTATTCATCTGGTATTAAATTCTTGGGAATTGGAATTCCATATGTGGGGTCAAGCCTAAGCTTTTGTATTGCATTCCCAATACTCTTGCTCAGCACAGGGTCTAGCTCCTTAAGTTTGTGGAAATCCTCGCGTAGACCGTCATCGGCAAAGTAAATATGGTGCACAAATGATTGTGCAATACCCGGGTATATAAGAATGATGCTGCTAGATTTCCACTAATAAGTCTTTTCTTTTCAGGTATTTCTGTACACCTTTAGGGTCCCAAACCCATACGATAACGCCTCTCCTGTCATAGACGATCTTGTTTGATTTTTCTATGTAGTTCATAATCACGCAGAAGCTCTGGTACATCATCTTCTTGGGGAGCCCCTTCCAGAGCTTTGTCTTTGTATATTCGCCCGAATGCAGGCGTATGAAATCCTCTACCATCAGCACTGTGTCAAGCCTTGGGTAGTGGAGAATGTTCACGTCCATGAGTTATATATACTTATATAACTATATAAGGTTTGCGAAAAGCGGAATTTAAATAAATAAAAAAAGAATTTATGGCAGGATTTCCCCGCTGGTGATTTTTTCCTTAACGTAATCACCGACGAACGTGAGCCTCTGCCCCTGGAGCGCATCCTGCTCAATCTTTTTCTTTGTCTTGAGAACGATATTGAGCTCATCTACCCACTGCTTGTGCTTTGAGATCCAGGGGTATGAGAGCATTTCCTGCGCACGCTTTATGTCCACTTCCTTCGCGGTGATGGTGAGCTTCTTCAGGAAATCGTAGTGCTCAATGTCGCTCATTGTCACGCCGATGAATCTTGCTTCGGGCGTTGCAAGGCTCTTTGAGAGGTAGGCGAGGTTCATCGAGCCCGTCTTGATTGCCCAGTAGATGTACCATCCCCAGGCATCACAGTCCGTGAACACGTAGATGGGAATCTTTTTGTCGGCAAGCTTGCGGATCAGGCGGCGGGTTCCACGGGAAGCCTGGCCTTTCGGGGTAATGAGGATGCAGTTGTTCTTTTTCCAGAACTTGTCCTCGTTGAGCCTCTGCCACAAAGCATCCTTTTCAACCACGAGGACGTAGTCGGCATCGATGTCGACGAATTCCATGCCGTTGTCAACATCGCTCGGGATCATCCAGCCGGAACGGCCCTGCTTTGCCGCGTCGATTATGCTCTCATCGCCGCCGAACTTGTCCTTGATTGTCATGTTGCCTGCGACCACTCCCTTTCGGTCTGTGGACAGGTTGAAGTCCTCACGCTTCAAATCGAGCGATGCCTCAAGGTCCTCAATGAGCGGGTTGGATTCGGACTGCTCGCTGAAGAGTTCTTCATCAACGTCCTCGCCGATGCTGAACTTCAACTGGTAGTAAAGGCCCCTTATTGAGGTGTGCAGCCCCTGCTCAAGGAATGACTTGAGCTTTGATGCGATTGCAACCGTCTGCATGAATTTCTTCGCCTGGGATACGTGCACGAAGGTGCGCGTCTCCTTTGACCCGCCAAGGTAGAGTGCGCCCGTGTCCGGGTCGGACTTGATGTTCGAGCGGGAGCGTACCGGGGTGAGGAAGGATGGCGACTCGCTCATGTTGATTTCCTGGACCATCTCCCTTCCCATGGTCACGAGCTTGTCGTGCGCGACCGTTGTCTTTTCATCTGATTTCTTTTTTTCTGCCATAAACATCACATCTAATTTTCTTTTCCAAGGCACGCTTTTGCAAACGCAAAAGGTGCGCCTTTTGGCACAGCCAAAAGGGCGTTTTCTTTGGAGAGCAGGGAACTGCGATCAGCTCCTGCGCACCGAAAGAAAAGCTTACATGTCTTCCTCGTCAAATTCAATCTTGCCGTCACTGTCACTGTCCGACTCGTTGCCCTCCTCTTCCATGAGCACACGCGTCTTTTTCTCTTTCTTGTCCTCCTCGGCCTCATCGGCCTTGAATTTGTCAAACACCAGGACAGTGAGCTTTTTCTCCAGGTCCTCCTTGTTGCCCGTGTTTGCAAGCATCGGGAGGTGTTCCGAAAGCAGCTGGATGTAGCGTATGATTGCCTTTCTCTTTGTCGCACGCGTCTCTTCGCGCACCTTTCCGGCAATGTACCTCTGCAGGTCGCGGGCAACGTCCATCACCGCGAACTTAATCTCATCAACAACTTCTGGCTCGGATGCGATGGACTGCTTTCCTGCGCCCGTGTAGGGCACGAATGCCGAGAGTATGTTGACGAAGACCGTAACGGGTATTGTATCGAAATCGGATATGCCGTATCTCTTCCACTCGATCCCCTTCACTGCCTTTGTTATGGCGCAGCCGCCCGCATCAAACAGCAGCGGCGAGCGGTTTGAGAATCTCATTATCTCCCCGCCCACAGAGCCCGCCTCCGTTCTTGCGCCGGATTTGCCGCCGTATGAGATGGCCGCCTCCACAATGAACGGGACGCCGCCCTTGTATACCTTTGGCGGGCGTGAGCGCACGGAGAGGTATTCGGGGCTAAGAAGGCTGCGGAGCGATATCTCAATCTGGTCATTGCCAATGGGGCGGAGCCCTTCTGCTGAAGGCGCAACCCATTTGACTTTTTTGAATCCCGCAACAAGCCTCCTGGCATCTTCCCAGGTTACGTCTTTGGGGCTCATGTCGAAATCAAACTGCGGAATCACGTTGCGCAGCTCATCAACCTTTGATGATGTGACGCGTACGAGCTCGGTCGTCATGAATGAGCTGACCTTGCGTGCGGGCGATATGCGCATAAGCTCGTAAAGCGTGTGGCTCTCAAGTCCGAGCGGGTGCGGCTGCACTTCATGCGGCCTTTCCGGTAGGCTTTCCGAAACCCTCGGGAATCTTACTTTTCTCCCTTCCGGGTCGATGAATGAAATTTCCGCGTGCGGGTTTGCGATTGCGGTCCTCTTCAGATATTCGAGCGGGCTGTACTCGCTGCGGTCATACTTGACGTCGGCGAACTCCGCCATCACTTCCACACCGCGGAACTCGCCCTCGTACTCCTGCACGTCCGAGACATTGGGCATGTTGGTCTTTATGTTCACCGAGACGTTGCACTCGTAGACCTTCCCGTTGCCCGTTGACGACCTAATGTGAATTGGCTTGCCTGATGTGAGCTGCGCGAACATTGTGCACCCAGTGGCGCCGATTCCCTGCTGCCCCCTCTGCTGCATGTACCTGTGGAATTTTGTTCCCGAGAGCATCATTCCAAGGGCCCTGCCTATGTGGTCCAGCGGAATGCCCGGGCCATTGTCCGCCACCTTCACCAAATAGTGCTCTTCCTGCACCGAAGTGATTTTCACGGTAATGTCAGGGAGTATTCCCGCCTCCTCACAGGCGTCCAGCCCATTTGTAACGTACTCGTGAATGACAGTTGTAAGCGAGCGCACCTTTCCTGAAAATCCGAGCATCTGCTTGTTCTTCGTAAAGAACTCGGCTACGGAATGCTCCTTGAACTCCTCAAAGATCTCTTCCGCGCTTTTTGGCTCCACTTCCTTGCCGTTTTCAACTCCCTTATCTGGGTTTTTTTCCTTTGTAGCCATCTCCACTCACCTTATTTTTTCAAAACTTATTCGTCGGTTTCATTGCTTCATCCGTCTCATTTTCGCTTTCGCTTCTGCAACTTCATCCTTCCCACTATTATCTCCAAAGCTTCATCTTCTCCTCTTTGATTTTTCTCCTGCCCGCTTCCAGCAGGCGATAGACCTTCCTGTGCTCTGCGCCGCGCACAATGGATTCAATCGCCTCGGATGCGAGGTGGACGCCCTCAAGGGTCCCGATTACGTAAATCTTGTCATCCTTTATCGTCATGCTCACTTCGGTTATCTGCTCTATTATCAACTTTGTCTTGCCATCGGTGCCTATGATGCGCGCCATTATCCTGTGTATGTCCCTCTCCCTATCGTTTGTTATGTCGCTCAGGTCCACGATCTTGAGTATGTACTCCTCTGAAAACAGCCTCAAGGCCTCCCTGTAATTCACGCCACCTATGCCGAGCGCGGTCAGCACGTCTTTTGCCTTCAGCTCAACGAATGCATCATCGGACTCAAACTCAACTGTAAGGTCTTTGGGATTGAATTCCAGCTTCAGCCCCCTTTTTCTAAACTCCGTCATAACAGCAGTGCTAAACCGCTTCAAATTTCTCTTTTCAATACCGACAATTTGCATTAGTTAGTTTGAGGAATTGAAGCTTATAAATACTCTTGGAAGGGGGGTTATACCTATCCGCTTTGCCAGGCTAAACGTGCAAAAAAGAGAGGCTCTGTGGCGTAAAATGTGCAGATTATGATGATAAATTGGATTCAGACGGGAAAGGTTTTTTGCCTGAATTTTCGATTGTTTTTATGCGCTCGTAAAGCTGTCTCCAGGATTCGACTCTCTGTGCGAAATCATTCGGAATAATGAGATGCTTATTGTATCCCCAAGTAAACAAATAGAGATTCTTAACAACATTCGCAAGAGGCTCCAACTTGTCCAAATCATCATCGGCGTAAACATCAAATCCTTTGCAGGCATCTGATTTGCTCACGCCAACTCCAACACCTGTCGCAGGGATGAATATCCCCTGTGAATGCATCCATTCAATTGCCATCAGTGTTGAGCTCGTGGTTCTCGAAGTGACAACTTCAAGTGCGTGCCCGTCGCTTTTTAGTCTATTGATGTATTCTATTGCCCCTTCAACGGGTCTCATCTGCCTGTTTATTTCTGCGTTATTATAGACGATGCCCTGCAATTCCTTGTATTGTGCGGCCGTGAGCAGATTCTCCCTTACCAGGATTTCTTTCAAGAATTTTTCAGGTGCGATTTTCTTACCAAAAAATTCCTTTGCAACGCGCTCTTTTGAGTGTGCACAATCACTAATCAGCCCATCAAAATCTAGTCCGATTCTCATACAATATTTGTGTGTTTACTCGTATATAAACGTTGTCATAAATATATCCGAAAAGAATGCGATTCCGAAGCGGTAAAATGTGCCGCCAATTCCGGTTCAGACGTGTGTGCCACCTGCTATTGTTATTGTGTTTTTCCCGTTTGTTTGTCAAGGGTTTCCATCTCACTTACCCGTTTCCTGCTCATGTAATTGAATATGGGAATGAATACGAGCCTGTCGAGCACCTGCTGGATGGTTACTGCTGCGAAATTTGATGCGCCAAATGCGACTGCGGCCGCCGTGCCTGACCAGCTCACAACCCATGTTATGGCCTGTGCGATGAATGTGCTTCCTGCCATCTTCAGCATGTCGTTGAAGAGCTTGCCGGGATTTTTCTTGTAGACGTCCCTGTGGAAGAGCCACCAGCAGGCGCAGATGGAGGTCAGGCCGCCGAAGTAAGCCGAAATCCCCGCCACCCAGGTGGCTGCGGAGGACCTGTCCATGCCGGATTTTTCCGCAATGTGCGAGGAAACGTATGCGGCGGTTGTTGCGGTGACAGTCCCCACAATGTAGGAGCCGTTGAGCTTTACCCACTCCTTCTTATTTTCGTAAATGTTTTTCATGCGCGCAAAGCTCCTGCTGCGTTTCTTTTGAATCCGGGGGCTTTGCTCCATTTGCCTGGTGATTGCCATTTGTTTTGCACCGATTATTTACATTATGCGTATTCTACGCCACTCACCCCAAAAGCCGAAGCGGGCAGGTAGGAGCTGACGATGCCCCTCGGCTCGCAAAGGTTGCCGTAACCGCGGGCCAGAGGCCTAACACCAACCCCATCTATCCTGAAAATCCAGCGCGTTTCATCGTCCGGCAATTGCTCCAGGAGCTGGGCATCAACCTGCAATGGAACTCTTGTTTCCCTGTCTACCTTGCCTCCTGCTCCTGATTCCTGTATAATGCCATTTAAGACAATGACTGTTTTTGGAATTACGACCATCTTTCCATTCTCCTTTTTTACTTCCGCGGGGTCGATAAACAGGCCCACACCTTTCACTCCTATTGCTTCTGCTGGAATGTAATTCGCCGGAACAATCCAAGTTGTTTCTGAATCCACAATGTCTCTTCCTACAACGAACGTTCCATCTATTTCTGGATATGCAATTATCTCACGGACCCATGCACCATAGTAGCCCTTTTTGTCCAGCTTTTTCCATTTGTCTGAGCCGACTAAATAATCATCATGCAATACGTTTGAGGGAAGGCGAAGGCCTTGTGCAGCTACAAGTTTTGCTGCTTCAAGATAGCCGGCGTGTGCTAGTTTGCTGCCATTAGTTCCCCTGATTAGCTTGATTTTCTTACCTAAATCGTTTGCTAAATATATGGATGAAGGTTGGATTGTCCTTACCGGTTCGGGAGCGGGCTTCTCCTCTTTGAACGGCTTGCTAAGGTCAACATTTCGAATGTCTGTGCCGAATAGGCCATCCTTAGCAATCGCGTCAAGTATTGGGTCCTTTTGTTTTTGAGCCATTTGTTTCACCGATGCCCCAGCTAATGATGCATAGATATTGTTAGGATTCCTTGCGTAATATACGTGTTGCCATTGTACAATGTGCCCGTTTGCAGAGATTGAAATTAAATGAATGCTGTCTCAGTGCCGAAACGTATATATAGTTTGCATATAATAACTATATAAGTGATTATATGAGTTTCACAACAATACAGATAAACTCTACAACCAGGGAACGACTCACAAAGCTCAAAAGAAGGGGAAGGGAAACCTACGATGAGCTGCTCAACAATCTAATGGATCTTGTCCCGGCCGGAGACAAAGAGGGGGAATATACGGATGAATTCAAGGCCTCAATTGTCAAAGGGCGCCTTGACATAAAACACGGCAGGACTTATACGCTTGAAGAGGCGAAGAAAAGATTGGGGATTAATTAGCGGCAACATACTGGAGACAGGAATATAAACCGGTCAAGTGCATGTGATATTATATGGCTTTCAGGATTATACTCTCAGAGGAAATGCTCCTTGAGCTGGAGAAGCTTGATAATAAGGCTGCAAAACGGATTTTGGACAGGCTGGAGCATGCAAGCGAGAACCCAATGCACTTCTTCCAGAGGCTTGTTGGCAGGGAGGACTACAGGTTAAGAATCGGCGATTACAGGATTATAGCGAGAATAATACAGGATGAGAAGATGATTTTTGTTGACACAATAGGCCACAGGAAAAATGTGTATAAAAGAATGGACAAGAAATTCTGAGGACCTTTTTTTATGCGACTTATGTGGCCGGAACTTCCTTGAAATCGGAATTTTAATATAAATCCGGTGATAATTCCACCAAATAAGAAAGGCTTATAAGGGGGGGGGGAAATAGTAATTGGTGATAATATGCCTGGAACAGCATATAAAGAAAAAGAAATGCACAAGTTTACCCCGAAGAGGGTCGAGAAGCTCAAGGACATGACTGTTGAAGAAGCAATCGAACAAAACAGGAAACTATTGCTAAAAAGCACTAAGAATGAAGTGCTGGTAAAACCAGAAATACTCAAGAAAATCCCGCCGCTGAACATTAACTTCGCCACTTTGGAGTATCCGATAGATGTAAAGCCTATGGCAATTATCCAGATTAATCAGGGAGAAAAGCACCTGCTTTATGAAGGTTCAGAGATAGAACTGAAAGATGGAGGTAAAATTGCCTGCGTTGGTGTAATGCCTGGATATACGCTTAACTCATCGGTCGCAATGTTTGAAGTCACAAAACCTGGTTACCAGGGCAAAGAAAGAATTCTTTTAAGTAACCAAGACGGTGAATACAACTCTCTTGGATATAATATCGCCCTTAAGGATCTTACCCTGCCACAAAGCAAGGGAAAAACCACAAGTATGTATGTAGAAATGGTAAACCGCAACGATGAGGTTATTGATGCGTTCGTCCTAAAGCCGGGAGAGTCAAAAATGAGCAACGGATACGAGATATATTCAGGAAAACAATACGCCGGATATACTCTTAGAGACAACAGTGCTGAAATAACTGCGCTTATTGCACCGGGCAAAAGTGCTGCTTATGGCACAATCAATATAGGGGAAGCACTGGACTTGGGTGATGTTAGGGTTAGACTTGCAGATCTAGAAGCGCCTTCCTCATCAAAACAGGCCAATTTGGAATTTGTAAAAACCACCGGATCCGTCTACCACGGCTTTATCGGAGAAAATCAGAGCGGCCTTGCATTGGTTGAAGGAATTGAAAGCACCCCAATCACGAATGGGTTTGAAGTTAAAATAGGAAAAGCGTTTGGTGGCTATACCTTGGCTAAGAAAGCTGTTTTTGACATTGAGGTGGGGGGCAGCAAAGTCTCCGAACTTCACATTGGAGAAGAAGCAACAATAAACGGGATGAAAGTCAGGTTCAAGGATATTGCTTTCGTACCTTAAGAGAATCCTTTTCTTTTTTTCTTTATTTTCAAATCTGTTCCTGAGGAAAATTATAGAATTAAAAAGAAAAAATTATGCAATCCTGAAGCCGTCGAGGTTCATGGGTGCGCGAGCCTCGGTCTTGAATATGTAGCCCAACGTTCTTGCCATGTCCTCGCACTTGCTGGCCTCGCCGTGCATCGTGAATATGTTCCTGAAGTTCTGCCTCATGTCCCTCACGAATGCAATGAGCTGCCTGCGGTCCGAGTGGCCCGAGAATCCTTCAATGGTCTTGTGCTGCATGTTCAGCTGCAGGTTCCTTATCCTGCCGTGCTCATCGGATACTTGGAAATCCTTGTCGCCGCTCTGGATTTTCCTTCCAATAGAGGTTGGGGATTGGTAACCTACGAAGAAGAGCGAGTTCTTGGGGTCTTCCGCCATCATCTTCAGGTATTCAAATGAGGGGCCGCCCGTAAGCATGCCCGACGGTGCGAGGATGATTGCCGGCTCGCCGTCCACAATCTCGCGCCTGTTCTTTTTCACGGGCTCGAATATGGGCGACTCGAACGGCGATTCATCTGAGAGGATCCTGCGCTGGATGCCCTTCTTCAAATACTCGGGGTATGCAGTGTGGAATGCTGTGGTTTCGAGAATCATGCCGTCAATGTAGACCTTGTAGGGGAACTCGGCTTCCTTGCCGCGCACGAATTTCTCTAAAGTGAGCATCACTTCCTGCGAACGGCCCACGGAGAAGACGGGAATAAGAACCTTGCCGCCGTTCTTCAGCGTTGCCATTGCGGAGTCCCAGAGGTTCTGGTCACGCTCATATGAGCGCGGCATCACATCGTTCTTTGCGCCGTAGGTGCTCTCAAGGAAGAGGGTTTCTACGCGCGGGAATAATGTGTCCGCGGGCTCGAAGAGCGTTGAAGGCGTGTATCTGATGTCTCCTGAGAAGACGAGGTTGTGCTTGCCGTTGCCTATGTGCAGGTGGACGGTGGCGCTTCCCAGGATGTGGCCCGCATTCCTGAACGTGAGCTTCATGTGGGGCGTGATGTCCGTAACCTCACCGTAGTTGCGCGTGATTGTGTGCGCAACCGTTTTCCTGACGTCGGAGTCCGAGTATGGCGGCTCCTTGCCGGTCATGTTGAGCACTTTGATGATATCGAACTGCAGAAGCGTCATGAGGTCACGGGTGGGCGGCGTGCAAAAGACTGGGCCGTCGTAGCCCAGCTTGAAGAGATAGGGCAAAAAGCCGCTGTGGTCCGTGTGCGCGTGCGATATGATTACTGCATCTATTTCCTCAATGGTGAGGCCCATGCTGCCCAGGTAGGGGTAGGCGCGGGTGGGATCGGTGGTGTCGTTGTTCATGCCCATATCTATGAGCACGTTCTCCTTGTTGGTCTGCACCAAAAGGCAGGAGCGGCCGATTTCCTTGAATGCGCCGAGCGCGACTGTCTTCACCCACTCAATCTCGCCCTCAACCTGTGTTACGTTGACTTTCTTTCCGAAAGCGCTCAGGAAGCGCTTGCGCTCTGGAGCGGACTGTGCCTCTGAGCCGCGGATGCCGCGGATAATGTTTGAGGGAATGGTGGGCGAGCGCTGGACGCGCGCGTTCCATCCCGTCTTTATCATGATTTCCTTGAGATGCATGCCTCCCTTGCCGATGACGAGGCCCGGCTTCAATGCGTTGATTACCACTTCGCCGAATTCTGGGATGAATGTGATGTCGTTCTCGCCCACTCCCGCCTCCTCGGTTATGAGGCTGCGTATGAGTGCGAGCGTATCCTCGGGCGGCTTGCGCACGGGCGCATCGCAGCGCACTAGGATTTTTTTGCGCAAACCTCTGGAGAGGTTCTTCATCGTCTCCTCGTTCTCATAGAACGGGGCGGGGTCTGTCAGGTAAATCGCCACATCCGGACCTTCCATCTCAAGCTTTACCAGTCCGCATGCGGGCGGCAGCAACTCTTCTGCCTTCTTCTTAAGCTCATTTTTATCCATTGAAAATACACCTCAAGTGATTGAATTAGTATGAAAAAACTCCCAAGAAATTAGTGGGAAGAAAGTAAACTCTGGACTTCCTCTTTTGTGTACGCCTTGTACCCCTTGGAGGTTACTGAAACGAGCGCTATCCCGTCGCCTGTGGCGATGTCGCGCTTCATTGCGATTGCGATTGCCTTCACGGCCATGGGAAGGAGTTCCTCAATCTTCAGGTCGTCCTTGTAAACGCTCTCGAGATATCCGAGCGCCGTGGGGGAGCCGCTGCCGGTGGATGTGCACCTTTCGGTTGTCACGCCGCCGATGGGGTCGAGGTTGTAGATGGAGCCGCCCCTGTCATCGAAACCTGCAACGAGAAGCTGCACCATGAACGGGTAGTACTTCTGCTGGAAGAGGATGTTTGAAAGAAGCGTTGAGACGCCTTTCACGGGCATGGGCAGGTTGTTCTGCAGCCTGAAGAGCTTGAGCTCCGCCTGCATGTAGCGCACCAGCGCCTGCGCATCGCCGACGCTGCCTGCGATGGTCATGCCTACGTGCTCGTCGAGCCTGTGAATCTTCTCCACTTCCCTGTTGGCGATGAAATAGCCCATGCTCGCGCGCATGTCCGAAGCAAGCACTACGCCATCCTTGCCTACGAGGCCGACCGTGGTTGTTCCCTTCTTAATATTGTCAAAATTCTGCTCCATAAAAACACACCATTTTCCTTTTAGTTGGATTAACTAAAGAAAAAATAATAGTAAAAATAGAGAATGAAACCTTTTAAAGTTTCTTAATAGTTGGTTGTGCCGCCAACCCAGACGTTCTCGACATCGATGACCCAGCCGTCAAGCGCGCCGTTCGACGTCTTCACCTTGAAGTTCGCGTAGCGGTCCCAGCCTGAGCTGTTTCCCAGGTCCTTGCGCTCGCCGGTCCTCATGGTGACGAGGTTGTTGATTATGCCAATGCTTGCCCATTTCTCTGCAAGCGTGTAGCCAGATGCGACATCGTAGACGCGGATAAGGTAGTAGCCCACCTTAATCGTGCCTTCTTCCATGTCGACGGTTCCGCTTGCGATTTCCTCGCCCGCAAGGTTTTTTATCGCAATAACTGCGGCCGCTGCGCGTTTGTCTGTTGCAGTTACCAGGTCGCCTATCACGAGCCTGTTGCCTGTGCCGTCGCCTATGTCAAGGGATTCACCAATTGAAAGCATTGGGGAGTAGGCTGCCTCGGTCACGAGCTCGACTGAGTTCTCATCGGATCTGGAGAGAATCAGGTCGTGGTCCAGGTACTTTACGATTTTCCTGTCCTTGTAGGCGCCGAGCGGGATGGGCTCGTTGAACGAGCAATCGTGCTGCTTGAGCAGCTTTTTGTCCGCGCAGCTCTTGCCGTCGACGGACTCGTCCTTTACATCGCTCCACGTGTTTACGAGCTTCTGAACGTTGCCGTCCTCCATCGTGTACTCTGTTGGTGCGTCAATCTCCATATTACTGGAGAGCCAGCACGTGTCAACACCTGAGATAACGCCAATCTTAGTATAGCGCCAGTTTTTTGGCTGGCCGCCGCCTATCTCATAGACGCGAACGTGGTATTCTTTGCCGCCCGCTGATATGGTTCTGTAGCAAGTGTCATTGGTGGAGAGTGCTCCAGTCGCTATTTCCTTGCCGTTGGCATCCACAAAGGATACAAGAACCTTAGGCAGGTCATTGCCAATAGTTTCGCCTGGAAACACGATATCCTGGACCACAATCTTGTTGCCGTCGCCCAGCTGTATTGAAGAGTTAATGTAGGCGGTTGACATGGCACTAAGCTTCACCGCATCGTCCGGAATTTCACATATGCTTAATATGGATGTTTCCGAGCCGTCGAAAAACTTGAGCTTCTTGTCGCTTGCAACGTTGACGGATTTCTCAGCCAGCGTGTAGCCGTTGTTCACTGCGCAAAACTCGAGAACCTGCTTTTCGCCTGAAGGATTAATCGTCTCAACCTGTTCGCCTGCGGAGACCTGTATTGTCTGTTTTTTTGCCCTGTTCTCCTGCCACGGCTTGCTGTAATCCTCATACCAGACGTCAAGCATTGCCTTGCCATCTGCGGTAAGGTCTACAATGGTTGCAATCACGTTATTCTCGAGCATGACGAATTTCGCCATTTCAAGCTTGCCGGAATTTGTGGTTGTGCCGAAATCGATGACCTTTGGGTCGCCGCAATATTTGGGTGCCTGAACGCCTGCATCTTGCACGCCTGCGTCCTGGACGCCTGCGTCAGTTGCGGCGCCTGCGTCCTTTGCAACGCCGCCATCCTGCTTATTGTCAGACATATAGACCTTCACAATAACGTCGGGCGGTTTCGAGCTAAGATCAACGGGAAGTATTTTGTCTTCACTACAGCCCGTAAGCATCCTTGCGGCAAGGCCTGCGGTCAAAATGCCTGCGGCAATGAACATCTTTGCCCTGCTCTTTTTCGGCTTTTCAGCCGTAAGCACTGTGTTTTCGTTTGTTCTATAGGATTTTGTCATGTAATTATTGGAGGGCAAGTGGTATTTAAGAGTTTCGGTATGCCCGTATATATATGTTCCTCATTCACAGACGACAACATTGCTCAGGACGCCCTTGGTGCCTGGGATGAAGGGCTCGGTTGTGGCCTCTGCCGTAGTAAGGCCTGTAACGGGCTCGGTAAGGCGATAGGTATGCTCCCCGTTCACGGAAACCTGGACGACAATCTTTCCGTCTTTTGTGCGGAAGCCGTGGTCGAATAGGACTTTTACGGAAGTGCCGTCAGCGCCGGGGAAGTCGACCTCCTTTCCTTCCTCAATCTCGATGTCGTTGCCGTCCGACTTGAATAGGAGTTTTGAGATTTTGTAGCCCATGGGGCCGAATTTCAGTAAGCACGAATCGGAGGCGGATTCGCAAGTCACGCTGCCGTCGCTGCCCGAGCTTACGGTGGGTGAGATAGACGGGTCCCGCGGTGCGGTCTCATAGGATGCCCGGTCGTTCTCGACGTCAATATCTTTTATGGTAAGGTCGATGCCACAGTTTGCGGGGAACTTCTCGCCCGCAAGCATAATCCTGGAAAATTCTGAAGAAGAGGAGGTGCACTTTTCAGTGACCACCACGTATTCAGGAGGGTTGCAGCTCAGGTCAATATCGTTAGAAACTGCATCAGGCTGCTGGGGCAGGCATGACGGGAGAAGTGCAATGCCTGCGGACAGAAGGGAAATTTGCAGAAACTGCTTTGCCTTTTGGATTTTAGTAATTGCATGCTTGCTGTCAATTCGCATTTCGGGCTTCACCGCACTCATAAAAGGATTGGGGGCGGCGGCGGTTTAAATAGTTTTCACGCAACATAACCTTATGCGCATCTATCTTGTGCAGCACGGGAAGTCTGCGAGTGAGGAGGAGAATCCCAGGAAGCCGCTTACGTTTGAGGGGAGAAATGAGACGCTCAGGGTGGCGAATGCAATCGCAAGGAACGGGCTGGAAATAAAGAGGATACTGCATTCGGGGAAGACGAGGGCGGAGCAGACGGCGCAGATTTTTGCCGAGAAATTATCGGTAAACGAGGTGGAGGATACGCACGGGATTTCACCAGTGGACCCGCCGGATGAGATTGCATCGCGGCTGGAAGACGGGATGATGATTGTGGGCCATATGCCGCACCTGAGCAAATTGACGTCGTATTTATTGCATTCACCGGAAACAATAAAATTCAAAAACAGCGCGGTTCTTTGTTTAGTTGAGTATCCCGAGGGCTGGAAGATTGAGTGGTACATTACGCCTGAGATGCACTAAAATTTATTCGATGGAATTGCCGGGCGAAAGCTCTTTTTTCTTATTTTGTTTTGCGGGCCTGCTTCTTGCGTCGTCAATTAGTGCGAGCCAGGATTCGCCTATCTTATTGAGGTAGTTGCCGAAGGTTTTGCTGAGGGAGATGACCATGGGGCGGTACTTCTGCTTGCCGTGCTCCGCGATGATGGTTTCGCGCTCCACCTTCACGAGGCCCACGCGCTTCAAGCGGGGAAGGACGCGGTTGTAAAATGTCGCCTTTGAAAGAGAATTTTCCTTTACGAAGAGAGAGATTTCCTTGCCCTCCATCTTGTGGGTCTGGAGGAGCTCGCCCATGAACCTGTGCGCAATCTCATTATAGGTGGGCTGGTATTTTTTGGGGAATACGAAATTAATCAGCTCCTCAAGGTCCCAGTAGTTGCGCAGCATCCCCTCGTTCTCATCCTGGAATTTGCGGAGCTCGGGCGAATAGTGGGGAGGCAGATAGAACGATTCCTTGCTGGGGATGCCCCTGGTCGCGATTGTCCTTTTTGCCTTTTGGGGCAATGGTTTCTGCTCCGAATCCTCCATGGGCATATATCCCGCCTTGGATTTATAAATCTTTGAACTGATATGGTAAACATGTCCAGCGAAGGCGGATTAATCAAGGAAGCACCGAAGGAAGAAAGGAAAAAAGGCGAAGAATTCAAGAGCAAGGAAGTGATGGGCGAGATCTCAAAGGGGCACGCATACAAGGCGCATTCCAAGTCGCTTTCAAACAAGGACGTATTCGCAATGTTCTCTGGTTTTAAGAAAAAGTGGGCAAAGAATTTGCTCGGTGCATTGAGGAAATTGCTGGGATAAAACAACTGTGCAGGCGCACTTAAGAAATTAATTGGGAAGACTAACGGGCCCGGGATTTATTTTTTTCGATAGCCGAATAATTTGTCATACGTCGGATGATCTACCAGATAGAGAATGAATGCAACGATTTCGATTTGGTTACCATCAAGAGTATAAAG
>CAILAH010000061.1 GCA_903832205.1 uncultured Microcaldota archaeon
ATGATGAGCACTGCCTCGTTATTCTCGTTTATCTTGAGCAGCGCATCGTTCATCTTTGAGTATGCCATGCCTTCAACATAGTTTCCCACTATCAGTGAGAGCACCAGCAGAACGGCCGTTATGAGGCCGGCCTTAACGAATATGTCCATCCTTACCATTGGTAATCACTGCCGTAAATCTCCTTGTACAGGCTGTACACGTATACTGCCGAAAGGAAGACGCTGTATATGAACAGGAAAAATGCCATTGCTGGCACGTCGGTAATCGCGAGCTTCTTGTTGCCCAGCTTATGGCTCACTATGATTGCGTAAATCCAGGGGATGACGATGATCAGGAACATGAATATGCCTGCCATGGAGCCGAACATCCCCGTTATGAGGTTCGCAAGCGTGAGGCTGTTCGCACTAATGTATGCGTTGATGAGCATCATGTTCCAGAACACCGTGTAGAACACCATGTACGCAAGGAAGTAAATCGTCCCCAGCGCCGCCAGCTCGCTTGCAAGCGAGAATGGCATCACGAACATCCCGAAATAGCTGTACTTGGGGTTGAGGAACATGTCATTGTGCTTGCCGATGTTGAACAATTTTCCCCTGTACCATCTTGTCCTCTGCCTCCACAATCCGTTGTAGGTGTCCGGGACTATGGTGTACACCACCGCCTCGTATGCATAGCTGATTTTGTAGCCGTGCTTTCTCAGCCTCCAGGCCATCTCCAAATCCTCCGTAATATTATGAACGTCAAACAGCCCCACTTCCAGGAGCGCGCTTTTCCTGAACAGCGTCATGGGCCCGGGCGTTACGAACACCGCGTCAAGCAGGTAATTCGTTATCGCTGAGAATCCGAACCCCACGAAATACTCAATCTCCTGCACCTTGCCCAGTAAAGACTTATTGTTCGCTACCTTAACGAAACAGGTGACTGCGCCGACCTTATCGTCCGCGACCATCTTGCTCGTCATGTCCCTCAATGCATTCTCCGAAATGAAAGAGTCCGAATCGATGCAGAAGATGTACTCGTTCTTCGCAATCTTCACACCGTAATTGAGCGCCTCCGCCTTGCCCTCGTTCTTTTCCTTGAGCAGGAGCTTTATCCCCTTGATTTTTCTCAGGTAGTCTCTTGTCCCGTCCGTGCTCCCGTCATCCACCACTATTATCTCAATCTTGTTTGGGTAATCGGACGCCTTGATTGACTCGATGGTCTTTCCTATCAGGCGCTTGCAGTTGTAGGACGGGATGATTACGGTAACCGCAGGCAGCTTGTCAAAAACAGGGGGCTTGTCATACTTGAACCCGCTCTCCACATATACTACAAGAAGGACGGTTGTAACGTAAAGCAAGAGCACGTTCGGTATGAGAATGGTCCAGTAGTATCCTATGGTGCTGAACGCGTAATAGGCTAGCGCTACGGTAAGAAGCAGGAATGCAATGAAGACCAGCGGCCTTTTGCCAACTGTCCTTATGTCCTTGCCCAAATTACATACACCTTACAGTTAATTCAGAAAAAGGGATTTTAAATAACTTTCATTGTCTTGTATCTCATCGCCGACACGGCTTTGAACTCCTTCTGCACGTCGCTAATCTCCTTCTTTATGTTGATTGCGATCTTCTTCATCTTGTCGAAATCCTCATCCGAAGAGCCCCTATCCATAATCCCTTCGCACAGGGGGCAGTGGTAGAGAAGCTCTGCGGCCCTGTCAAAATCGAACGTCTGCTCGCAGCTGCCGCACAAATAGAGGTTGTAAACCTCGTTGTTTTCAAGCCGCCTCTCAATGTCCTCCAGGTCGTTCCTCTTCTTAGTCACATAGGTCTCGAGCAGCTTGTCAGCCCTCAAAAACCATGCATAGTAATACCAGCCGCTGTCCTTGTCCTTTGACCTGTTGTAATCTATAATGCCCATGTTATGCAGTTTGTTGAGCATCATCCTTGTGTCCGCGGCGCGCAGGCTGCATTTTTCAGCGAGCGCCTCATCACTGATGGGGGACAATAACTTGTGCGCCATGGCGGGTGCGTTCTCGCCGGCTGCAGCCTTCAAAAATAATTTGACTCCGTCACGGCCGAGCAGCTTTTTTGTCTTACACATAAGCCAACTCCTCCCCCAAACGCATACACAATTTAGGAGACAATAATATATAAATGTTATCGGATTCTCCGTGTGAAATTCATTTGCTGAAAATAGTTTTTACCCAAATGCCATTCGGTAATGGTACTCAACTTATTAGGTGCCCAATGCAAATAGTAATCCATGTTTGGAATTATTCCAGGAATAATTATCTCCATATTGACTTTCCCCGGCATAATATTCCACGAATTCGGGCACGTACTGTTTTGCAAATGGGGCGGCGTTAAGGTCAAAGAAGTCTGCTATTTCAGGCTGGGCAATCCTGCAGGATATGTAATACACGAAGCTCCGGAAAATTTCAGGCAATCATTCATGATATGCGTGGGGCCCTTGATTTCCTCATCCATATTGGCATTTCTGCTTTTTGTACCTGCGAATGTATTCATGCTATTGGGCCAATCCTCTCCGAATTCCCCGTTAATATTGCTGTTATTGCCATTGCTCTGGCTTGGGGTTTCCATCGCCATGCATGCCTTCCCAAGCACCGGTGATGCAAAAGTCCTTTGGGAGGAAAGCAAGCGCCATTCAAGCAAGGATTCACTCACTCTAATTGGTTATCCGGTTGCAGCCCTAATCTGGATAGCGAGCATCCTCAGGGTAATTTGGTTCGATGCGATATATGCCTGGATACTATTCTTCATTGCATCCCTGCCGATTTTGCTTATCCGTTCCATCCTCAAAATCTAAGATTTTCCAGTAATTAGAAAAAATAAAAAAAGAGCGGGCCCGACGGGATTTTCAATTCTTTTTCCGAGGTTCGTTCATTCGCTTGCGCGAACGACGCGTCGTTTTCCCGCGAGGGAAAACGCACGTTTCTTTACCAAAGAAAAAGCTCTTTGAACCCATACGACAAGGTTGCATCTGCAAACCTGTTTTCCACACGCATTGTGTGGAGGCATTCGAAGCCTTGCAGGCGATCCAGGTTACCTCACGGGCCCGAATATGTTAGGATTCGAACAGTATAAATACTTTATCAGCGTCAGTTATTGATTATGGCAGAATCTAAGTCCGCAAGGTATCACACAAAGATAGCCAAATCATATGATTCTGAGTACACGGATAGGTATTGGGAAACACACTCTAAAATAGAGTGGAAGAGGCTGGACAAATACCTCCCCAAAGGCAAATCGCTCATTCTTGACGCTGGCGGCGGCACGGGCGAATTCTCCATAGCATTCGCTAAGAGGGGCCATAACGTGGTGCTCACAGACGTTTCTTCAGGCATGCTCGATGTTGCAAGGAAAAAGATTGCAAAGCTTCGATTGGGGAATAAAATTACAGTGATGCCGCAGGACATAACTGACATGAAGGATTTCAGGGATGGGCAGTTCGATTTTGCAGTATCGCTGGGCGACCCGGTCTCCTACTGTATGGATGAGTGTGCAGCGGTGAGCGAGCTTGCGCGTGTTGTAAAGCGCGGAGCATACGTAATAATAACTGTGGACTCATATTACGCGTCAATGCTCAATCTTATACGGCGCAATGATGTGCAGGAGCTCAAGAATCTCATTAAAACTGGCAATACTACTTTCCCGTTTGATTATCCACAGCACAATTTCAAGGTTGGTGAGCTGGGGGGATTGTTTGAACAGAGCGGTCTTGAGGTTGTAGAGATATTCGGCATCATTTCGCTGCTCAACAAGATTCCCAGGAAAGAGAGGGAGCACATTCTGCAGGATGATGCCAATTTCAGAAAGCTTATGGGGCTTGAGCTGGAGCTTTCCAGCGAGCCTTCTGTTCTTGGGACGGCAAGCCATCTCGGTATTGTTGGCAGGAAACTGTAATAGGGAAAGGTATAATTCCTTGGGTTTTCTCGAAAACAAGTTTCACTTCTTATGCAGCCGGTCCCAGTTATCAGTAACGTATTTTGCCTGCGCGTTTCCCATCTCTACAAGCTCATTGGTACACTTAATGAATCTGTAACAATCGCTAGGGCTCAAATCCCTGATATGCTCATCCTTTGGATTGTTCCCTTTCTCAATTGCATCTATTACCTTGTCCCTTACCTTCACGTCCTTTTTCAGGTGCATTTTATTCCAGATTCCCCAGCTCATGCCTGCCACAACGCCAACCGAAGTGCAAACTGCAACGATTCCGAATATGTTTGACGGTAAGATTGATTTGCCCGTGATCAAGCCCTCGGCTGCAAGTCCTGCCATTAACACAACGAGCGTAACGACTAGCCCCGCACACATTCCCACGAGCGATTCTGTGATATAATTAGATATTCCCCTTAACTCCCCGAGCCTAGTAACATAATCCTGTTTCATTTCCTGTATTATGCTCTTGAAGCGCCCCTCCTTTAGCATTGCAACCGCTTCGGGGTTCATAAGTATGTGTGCATAATCCTCAATCGGCATGTTCCTGAAATCGCTTTTTGTTACGTCCGCCCCAGCATCCAGGAGCATTTTCAGGATTTCGTTGTTTCCCGTCTCAAGCGCGTGCACGATGGCAGTCTTGCCATTATCATCCCTCTTATTAATATTTTCCTTATTCTCATTCCCAAGGAACTTTCTGAGCATTTCAATATTCTGGGCCTTGACCGCCCCGCCAATCACGGCATCGTATTTATGGCCCATTATTCCAATTATCTCCTGTCTCTTGTAATCATTTTCCGCAGCATTTCTCTCCTCACTTGCAGGCACATCTTTCTCGGAAACAATTTCTCCCGGCTTATGCCCAAAAAGCCCCTCTCTCGTATAACTGTCCAAAATGGGGTCGATCTTTCTTACGAGCTTTTTACCATTGCCCTTCTTCTCACCATTAGCCTTCGCGTCTTCCCCATCTTTAACCAGCCTTAACGGTGGTGCCATATGGCTAATATTGGATTTAATTCGATATTTAAACGTTTCGACGTCTCATGAATTCCGCCCATCACTTCTCGTGCAGCCGGTCCCAGTTATCCTGGATGTACTTGGCAGCGTCATAACCATACTTAGCAAGAAGATCCCTGTTCTCCTGCAAAAACATCCTGCTATAATTCTCATCCAAATTCCTGATGTCCTCATCCGCAGGCAAACTCCCCCTCTCCAAATCATTGATGAGGTTTCCTCTTGATTTGAATTCCGCCTTTTTCTTTTCATTGTTGCGATCAGTTGCATACAGCAGCAGTGCACCTATGGCGGGAGTGGTGAATGCGCCGACAACGGATAGCGGAATCGCATTCAGATGAAATGGTATGCCAACGCCTATCAGGATTACGGCGGAAATCATGCCCCCTCCCAGCAGTGAATTGACGATATTATCAATGCAGAAAGTTTTCTTAAGCGAGGCGCTTTCCACACCCAGTGTTTTCCTCATTCTGTCTGTAGCGCTCTTTCGGTGTGCGTCCCATATCTGGGCCGCGGCCACATCGTTTTTGAGCAGGCGCGCGTAATCATCCGGCCTCACGCCCCTGAAATCATTCATGTTCAATATAATGCCCGCATCTACGA
>CAILAH010000062.1 GCA_903832205.1 uncultured Microcaldota archaeon
AAATACAGTGATTTTCTCAGGTGAAGGCACCAGCGTTAAGTTTATATATAGTTTAGGGTCTTAATTAGAGTGCTGCGCATGGATGGCCACAGGAGTATCGTAGCGCAATGATTTGTCCGCCTGGTTCGCCAGGCGGATGCGCCTCCCGTGAAAGCGGATGTGCGTATGGTCGACAGTGCGCAGTATAGATCCTTTTTCTTTCTTGCAAGCAAGAAAGAAAACCGATACTAAAAGAAAGAAGTCTACGACGGAAAACAATGTGCAAAGGGCACAATAGTGCTCACGGCCTATCATAAAAGTGGGGGCCAAAATGAAAGTTGATGTCAAAGTACATCCGCGCTCAAAAAGCGTTATGCTCAAAAGCGGCGACGTGTGGGATGTTTATCTCACCGAACCCGCCGTAGATAACCGGGCGAACAGGCAGCTCCTGAAGGTGTTGAAAGATGCCTTCGGCTGCGACGTATCGCTCATGGGCGGACACACAAGCCGGAAGAAATCGGTGCTTATTGGCTTGGGCGAGGCTGAATACAATGCGCTCAAGGAAAAGTACCGGAATCGATGAGGCAATCATTCGCCTCGTGACCGACCTGAACGACAGGCTGGTCATCGTGGAAGGCAAGCGAGATATAGCTGCCCTGGAAAAGGTTGGTGTCCGAACTCACGTGTTAACGCTTGACAAACTGGAACGTATGGAAGAGATCCCTGATTGGGAAGCGGTCATCCTGACCGATTTCGACCCTGCAGGAGAAATAAAGCAAAGGAAGGCAGAATCCATACTCATAGGGAAAGGCGTCAAGATAGACGCAGGCCTTAGGGAACGTTTCAGGCGGATTTTTGGCATCAGGACAATAGAGGATTTACCCCACGTTTTTGAGAAGCTGACACAGTAAAACACAGCAAAAAAGGTGAAATGAATGGGAAAGATATACATAGACACCATCAAGTACATGGTTTACTCTGACTTCGAGATCAAAGGCCTTGTGGAGAAGCCCGACGTCGTCGGTGCAATCTTCGGCCAGACTGAAGGCCTGCTCGGCGACGAGCTCGACCTTAGGGAGATGCAGAAGAGCGGAAGGATAGGAAGAATAGAGGTGGAATTGACGCCCCGCGAGGGCAAAAGCGTCGGAAAGATACTGCTCCCCTCGAGCCTTGACATGGTGGAGACGTCAGTGATTGCAGCCGCAATCGAGAGCGTCGACCGTGTGGGCCCGTGCGAGGCGCGGATAGTCGTCTCGAAAATCGAGGACATGAGAAGCGTGAAGAGGAAACAGCTCGTCACGAGGGCGAAATCGCTGCTCAAGACGCTGGTCACTGAAACGCTTCCGGAAAGCAGGGAGATACTCGACATGGTGCGCGACGAGGTCAAGACCTCTGGCGTGGTTGAGTACGGCCCAGACAGGCTGGTTGCCGGCCCCGATCTTGATTCCTACGACTCAATAATCGTTGTTGAAGGCCGTGCGGACGTGATAAACCTGCTCAAGAATGACATAAAGAACATCGTTGCGCTTGGCGGCGCGACGGTGCCAAGAAGCGTTATTGAGCTCAGCAAGAAAAAGGAAGTTACGCTATTCCTTGACGGCGACCGCGGCGGGGACATAATCCTGAAGGAGATGCTCGCACTTGGCGAGATTGATTTCGTTGCAAGGGCACCGCCAGGAACGGAGGTTGAGGAACTTTCAAGAAAGGAGCTTATCAAGGCGCTCCGCGGCAAAGTGCCGGTTGAGCAGGCGGAATCGCAGTTCTACGGCAGGAATAAAAGGCCGCCCTCACGCGATTTCAGCGAGAGGAACAGGCGCCTCGGCGGAGAAGCTGAGGAAACACAGGCTGAACGGTTTGAGCGCAGGAAGCCTGCCTACGAGCAGGACCCGCAGCATGATGAAAGGCCTGAAGCCAGGAAGCCCTCTTTCGTGCACGAGCCCCATGTGGAGCACGTTCCCGTAGAAAAGAGGGAGGAGAAGCCTGCCGAGAGGCCGGTGCATGTTGAGCGCCAGGAAAGGAGGGAGTTTGACAGGCCGCAGCGCTTTGAAAGGCGCGACGAGCGCCCGGAAAGGTTTGAGAGGCGCGAGCCGGTTGCCGAGATTAGGCGCGAAGAGCCCGAGCGCGCATTGGTACCTGCAGTGCCAGAGATGCCCGCAGAGTTCAGGTCGCACCTTGGCGAGCTTAACGGCACGCTGAAGGCGAGGCTGATTGGCCCGGGCAACGAGCTCATCAAGGAGCTGCCCGTGAGGGACCTCATAACCGAGCTCAATGCAACTGAAGTGTCGCCCGCATCCGTGGTTCTGGACGGGATCATCACGCAAAGGCTTTTGGATCTTGCCGCAAACAAGAAAATCAAGAGCATTGCAGGAATCAAGATGGGCAGCATAACGAAGAAGCCTGTCACGGTTGCGATATTCACTTCGCAATAATTGGGGTGTGTTATTGAGGATTTATTTTATCACCTCAAACCCAAACAAATTCCGTGAGGTGCGCGACATGTTTGCGCCCTGCGGCATTGAATTAATCCACGTCAATGAATCCTACCCGGAGATAAGGGCGGACTCCTGCGAAGAGGTTGTTCTGGGGATGCTAACGCAGCTCTCCAAAATCAAATCGCTCAAGCGCCCCTTCATGATTGAGGATTCGGGCCTGTTCATTGGCGCGCTCAACGGGTTCCCCGGAGTGTATTCCAAGTGGGCATTCCAGAAGCTGGGGCTCGACGGCATACTGAAGCTAATGAAAGGGATAAAGAAGAGGGATGCGCATTTCACCTGCGTTCTCGGCTATTACGATGGAAAGAAGCCGAGGGTGTTCACGGGCAAGGTTGAAGGCTCCATTGCCGCAAAAAAAAGTGGCAAAAGCGGGTTCGCATACGACCCCGTCTTTATTCCAAAGGATTATAAATTTAGCTTCGCTGATAATATGACGCTCAAATCGACGTTGTCCCATCGGAAGCGGGCGACCGAATTGATGCTGAAATCAATACTATAAATTGGTGTGATTGGATGGTAAGGTTGCATACGAAAAAAGCGGGCAAAGCAAAGCGCGCCAAGAGGCATTATCCGAGGGATGTTCCTTCATGGTCGGAGATCACGAAGGCGCAGATTGAAGATATTGCTGTTAAGCTGGCTAAGGAAGGTAAGGACCCTGCACAGATAGGCGTTGTTTTGCGCGATGCGCACTCAGTGTCGGATGTGAAGGCAATTACTGGCAAGAGGCTCACAAAGCTGCTTGAGGAGAAGGGCATAAAGAAGGAATACCCGGTAGACCTTCTTGACCTGATTAAGAGGGCTACAAGGATGAGGAAGCACCTTGGCGTGAACCGCACAGATACCCACAACAGGACAAGGCTCCTGCGTGTCGAGTCGAAGATTCGCAGGCTGGTTGCATACTACAACAAGTCTGGCAGGCTAAGCAACTGGAAATATAACCCAGCGCAGGCGGCATTATTGGTAAGGTGAAGTGAATGGTAAAATCAGACAAGTTCAAGCTTAAGTCATGGTACAGTGTCATGGCGCCCAAGATTTTCGATGAGAAGAAGATTGGCGATGTCATCGGCCTTGAGGATGCCAACGTGCTCAATAGGATTATTGTGACCAACCTGACTGAGCTCACGGGCGAGATGCCGCACAGCTATACGCGCATCCACCTGAGGGTGGTGGACATAAAGGGAAAGACCGCATACACCGCATTGGTGGGCCACGAGCTGCTCCGCAGCTACCTGAGGACGCTCGTCCGCAGGCGCATGTCGCTCGTTGATGACGTGGTGAAGGTCAGGACCAGGGATGGGGTAGAGGTTGCAGTCAAGACTGCAATAGTCGCATCCAACAAGATCAGCCAGTCAACGCGTGTTGCGCTCCGCAAGATTGCGGAGACGGTGATACGCGAGAAGGCATCGAAGGCCGATTATGACTCTTTCATGCAGGAAGTCCTTTTCAGGAAGCTCTCTTCGGCAGTTTACGGAAAGGTGAAGCTTGTTGTCCCAATAAAGCGCGTCGAAATAATCAAGACCGAGCTTATTGAGTCAAAGAAAAAGTCAATAAAGAAGCTCCTGATGGCCGCGCAGCCTGTGCAGGAAGTTTCAGCAGAGGAGAGTGAAGTTCCGGCGGAAGAGACTGGGGCGCCTGCTGCGGCATAACTCTTTTTCTATAATTTTTAATTCTTATTTAATCGGATTCAATTGGCTTGAGGATTAGAACACGTTCAGCCAGCTTATTTTCAGGTCAGATTTCTCCCTGTTCGTGTATGAAAAGTCAAGCTCCGCAACTTCGCCCTTATTTGCAGGCCCGAGCTTGACAACATTCGTATTCCCGCTCTTGAGATGGCCCTTGTGCTCGTGCACATGCCCGCACACGAGTAAAAATGGCTCAACTGAGTGCATGAACTTGAGCACGCTCCTTGAGCCGATGTGCACGTCCATTCCCACATCATCGAAATAGCCGTGCGGCGGCGTGTGCGAAAGGACTATTGAAGGCTCATCAAGCTTGACATCCTGCAGCCTGGGCCACAGCTCATCGTCATAATACTCATAGGGCGTGTGGAAAGGCCCCCTGAGCCCACCCCCAATCCCGAATAGCGTATATTTAGTCTTGAATGTTGCAATCTTCTGCTCAATATAAGTGTCCGAGCCGGAGAGCGCATCACGGACATTCTCATCATCCATATTGCCGGGGATTACGAAAGTGGGGACACGGTCAAGCAAGTCAAGCAGGTTCACAACATATCCCGCGTCGCCGTGGTCTGCAATGTCACCTGCAAGAAAAACCGCATCATAGCTTCTCTTTGCAATGAGGCTCCTCACGCCATCAAGAACCCGTTGCTCACCGTGCAAATCGGAAAGCGCGAGGACTTTCAAAGCTCAGAACCCCCCTCTCTTTTTCCTGAACTTGCCTCCCCTGCCGACTCCCCTCTCGCCGCGTTCCTCGCGGCTGCTCCTTTCAGAACGCCCGACTTCCTTGCGTTCCCTTCGTTCGAACATTCCGCCTTCACTTCTTCCGCCTGCCTGCCTGCCGCCTTTTTCCTCATTGTCGCGGCTGAACCTGGGGCCGCCTTCCTTTCTATCACCGCCCTTTCTATCACCGCCATAGTTGCTGTGTTCACTGCGTCCCCTGCCCTCAAACCTGGGGCTGCTTGCCTTTCTTTCACCGCCGTAGCTGCTGCGTTCGCTTCGTTCCCTGCCTCTACCGAAGCTGCTGCCCCCGCTGCGTCCCCTGCTCTCAAACCTGGGGCTGCCTTCCCTTCTTTCACCGCCGTAGCCGCTGCGGCCTCCCTCTTCCCTTCGTTCGCTTGAATAGCCGCTCGTTCTTTCACCGCTGTAGCCGCTGCGTCCTCCCTCTTCCCTTCGTTCGCTTGAATAGCCGCTCGGCCTTTCCCTTCGTTCACCGCCGAAGCTGCCGCCTCCGCTGCGTCCCCTGCTTTCAAACCTGGGGCTGCTTTCCCTTCTTTCACCGCCGTAGCCGCTGCGTTCGCTTCGTTCCCTGCCTGCGCCGAAGCTGCTGCCCCCGCTGCGTTCTCTCCTCTCAAATCTTGGGCCCCCTTCCTCACGGCGTTCCCTTGAAAAGCCGCTCGGCCTCTCCCTTCGTTCACCGCCATATCCTCCGCTGCCCCTTTTGTCACCACGGTAATTATCCGAATGCGCGTCCCACTTGCCTTTTCCTTCAGCAAGCCTCTGCCTGAACTTCTCATCCTTTTCCCTCTGTTCCATCTCCATGTCCTCTTTGGTGGCGAAACCGGATTTTTTGATTATCTCACCGACCTTCCTGTCCAGCTCCTCCTTGAGCTTGGGCGCAATGAAGTTGTGCGTATAGGCATCTGCCTTTGCGGCTATCGATATCTTCGCAGAAATGAGCCGCGCCACTTTGCCGCGGTCGCCTTTCTTTATGCCGCGCATTGACGGGTGCAAGAATATGATGCCGTGCTTGGGCGGCTTTGTGTGCTTAATCAGGTGCATGAACAGCGCCTTCTCGGCACCCATGACCTGGATGCTGCTTGCGGGCAATCGTGCAAGCTTCTTCACGCCCTTGGCGCTGACAATGAGCTTTGTTGCGAGCATGTTGCCGACAATATATGCCAGGTTGGGCGCGATTTTTTCCACGGTCTTCTCGACGTAATTGCCCAGGTCTTCACGCGCCTCATACATGCCCCTCAGTTTCTTGGCATATTCCTGGAGCACATACAAGTCCTCCTGAGGTATCTTCGAGCCCATGGATTCCCTTTTGGGAAGCAGGCGTGCAGCCCTCTCGCTGAGCAGCTTTTCGGTTGCGGGCTGCTCCTTTATGTATTTCTCCACCACTTCAAGGTAGACCTTCCTGTCCTCAGAATCGGGGAGCTCCGGAAGGTAAATCTGGTACCAGTTCCTGATGCTCTCAAACATCTCGTTGAGCACTGCGTCAATGGTGTCCACAGCGGACGACGCGTGCATCAAAAAGTCCTCGGTTGAATATGATCCCTTCAGGTCGGACTTGACCTGCTTCATTATGTCTTCTCTGCTAACCATATATTACCACCCATATCATCTGTAATTTAAAGATTTTATAAAGAAGCAAATTAATTAACTTTGTGCCGCCTAAGTTTTCCCTATGCACGAGAAATTATTCAATATGATGGCACGCCGCGCCGTCATAGTTCCGACATCAGATATTTACAACCCGATCGCCGGATTTTATGATTATGGCCCCATCGGCCTTGCAATAAAAAGGAGGATAGTCGATGCCTGGCGCGAGATTTTCCTAAAGGAGGACGGCTTCCTGGAGATTGACGGGTCAACACTGCTCCCGGAGATTGCGCTGAAGGCGTCAGGGCACGTGGACCACTTCAACGACCCGCTTATCGAGTGCACCAAATGCCACAGGAGGTACCGCGCGGACCATCTCATTGAGGACGCCAAGAAGGTTGATGCGTCACATATGACGAATGAGGAGATGGACAGGGCGATTGCGGAGAACGGCATCAAATGCACCGCGTGCAGCGGCGACCTTGATATGGTAAAGCCTTTCAACATGATGTTCAAGAGCACGGTGGGCGCGGTTGACGGGACCGCGGGCACGATTTATTTGAGGCCCGAGACCGCACAGAACATCTTCATGGACTTTAACAAGATATTCAACACCCATGGCGCAAAGCTTCCCATGGGAATCGGCCAGGTCGGCCGCTCATACAGGAACGAGATTGCGCCCAGGCAGGGGCTGATTCGCGTCCGTGAGTTCGAGCAGATGGAGCTCGAATATTTCTTCGACCCGTCCGAGGATGATTCCGCCTCGCTGGAGCAGGTCAAGGATATTATCGTGCCTCTGCAGACAAGGGAGCAGCAGAGAAAGAAGGAGAATTTTGACTTGGTGTCGCTGGGCGATGCCTACAAGAACGGCGATGTGCCTCTGCGCACGGTCGCCTATTTCATGGCCAAGGAGCAGAAGCTGCTCAATGCAGTGGGCATTATGAACTTCAGGATGCGCCACCTGATGGAGGATGAGACGCCCCACTACTCAGGTGGGAACTTTGATGTTGAAATCCCGACCAAATTTGGGTGGGTTGAGGTAATCAGCCTTGCATACAGGACAAACTATGACCTTGCAAGGCATAAGGAATTCTCGGGAAAGAATCTTGAAGTGACTTACAATGACAAGAAGGTGCTCGCGCACGTCATCGAGCCGTCCATCGGGTTGGGCAGGCTGTTCTGGTGCGCGCTCGAGCACGCATTCGTTGAGGATAAGGACCGCGGGTGGGACTGGCTTAATTTGCCGCCCAGAATCGCGCCCTATGATGCCTACATACTTCCGCTGATGAAGAGGGACGGGATGCCGGAGAAGGCAAAGGAAATCTATAAGTCGCTCCTTCCAATGTTCGAGCTCTATTATGACGCGAGCGGGAGCGTGGGCCGCAGGTATGCAAAGGCGGATGAGATAGGCGTTCCCTTCTGCATCACAATCGATTACCAGACCCTTGAGGACGGCACGGTCACGGTGCGCTTCAGGAACGACGGCAAGCAGGCGCGCGTCCCGGTGGACGTGCTCGCAGGCGAGCTCAACAGGCTCAAGCTCAATGGCATGGTGGAAGGAACAAAGAGCGGGCTTGCGCTTGTTATCGAGCAGCCAAAGGAGCCCATGAAGGAACCTGATCAGCAAAAAGAGCCGCCCAAAGCGGAATAGAAAGGTTTAAAGACCTGAATTCTTTGAATATGATAGTGGGTATAGCATGTCACAGAAGACTATTAATGGCAATGGTGGTTCACAGGGCAACTCTACCAATCCTGCGCAGGCGTTTAAGTCAGCGAAGCCGATTTCCGAATCGGAGATGAA
The DNA here is from genome assembly GCA_903832205.1 of uncultured Microcaldota archaeon. Classification (GTDB taxonomy): domain Archaea; phylum Micrarchaeota; class Micrarchaeia; order CAILAH01; family CAILAH01; genus CAILAH01. The sequence continues at coordinate 8,274 of CAILAH010000062.1, forward strand.
TTATCTTAAGCAGAAATTTTTCTCAGGTGTCAGCCAGGGCGTTCCGCTGCTTGTCACGCATGCGATAACGAACGGCGTTGATGCAAACAGCCGCGATGATCATGGAAATTTGCCGATTATGATTGCAGCAAGGAACGGCTATACATGGATTGCCCAGTATCTTATCGAGAATGGGGCATATGTGAATGTCATGAATGACGGGGAGACCCCGCTCATGGCCGCGGCAAACAGCGGCCACACAAACCTGGTGAGGATGCTTATCGAAAAAGGCGCTGATGTTAAAATTAAGGACCGCCACGGGTTCACAGCGCTCTCCCGCGCGATCACAATCGGAAATCTTGAGATGGCACAGCTGCTTGTTGAGAGAGGCGCGGAAGTCGATGACCCATCGGTGGTCGGCATCACGCCATTCGCATTTGCGCTCTCTGCCAGGAAGATTGACATCGCAAGGTATCTCCTCCAAAAGGGTGCCGATACCATTAAGCCGGATAGTAAGGGCGTGACACCGCTCATGCGCGCTGCGGTAATATCTCCTGAGACGAGTGCGCAGGAGATGATTCTCGCAATAATCTCGCATGGTGCGGATGTCAATGCAAAGGATGCAAGCGGCAGGACCGCCTATTCCTATGCCCGCGAAAACAAGTGCGATTCAAACGCAATGCTTTTGAGAAAGCACGGCGCTAAAAGGGGCATCCTCTGGTGGTAGTATGCCCGACAAGAAAAAGGAAAAGAAGGAGACTGCAATGCAAAAGTTCAGCCGGCAGATTAGGGAACATAAGAAGCACGAAACCGCCAAATCTATTTTCAGCACGTTAAAGGGCGGCCCGGACTTTTTACCTGAAGTTCCTGATTCTCTCCCGCCAAGCGTACCCTTTCCAGCCAGTACGCTGAGGCCCCCGTCACTTTTGATGAGGGCGATGGCGGGCGGTAAGAAGCTGAATGAGCAATTGATGGAAGCGGTTACCAAAGATGATGGCACAGAGCTGGTGGATAGGCTTTATCATAATGGAGCAAGCATTGATTCCCAGGACAACGACGGCTATACGCCATTGTCAATGGCCATTGTTGCAACCACCGTGCGCCCTCCTGGTGTGCGCCCGGACCTTGTGAAATTCATGCTTGAGGCAAATGCGGATGTGAATATTGCAAACAAGAATGGCGAGACGCCGCTATCATATGCATCCGCATATGGGTATGCAGACATTGTCAAGATGCTGCTCAGGGTCGGTGCTGATGTGAATACGAAAGGTGTTCGCAACAAGACCCCGCTAATTCATGCTTCACAGAACGGACATGCTGCCATAATACCGCTGCTTCTTGGCGAGGGTGCGGATTTTTTCGCAATGGATGTAAACGGCATGACCGCAATCTCCTGGGCCGCTGCCAATGGCAACACGGCGGTCGTTGAGGAATTCCAGAAGGCGCGCCTTGACGTTAATTTGCGCGAGCCCAACTGCACCACACCGCTTATGCGCGCCGTGGCGAACGGGCACATGGGCACTGTGAACTATTTGGTGCGCCTTGGGGCTAACATACACGCCAAGGAGTTTGACACGGGCAGCAATGCTCTCATGATTTCGATTAGGCGCGGCTATCCGGAAATTGCGAACCTGCTCCTGGATGCGGGCGCGGAAATAAACCCCTGCGATGCGGACGGCAGGACGGCGCTTATGCATGCAATCCAGTACGGCCAGGCCGCAATAGTGAAAAAGCTTCTTGGGATGGATGTAAACGTGCACGCGCACGATAAGGACGGGCATTCCGCGCTCTCGCTTGCAAAGGCGTCAGGCAACGGGGAGATGGCCGCACTTTTCACTTCTTTGCCCGACCTGTCCGGCGCCTACGCGTAAATCAAAAACTTTAAATATGTACATAGTACGAATTCAACTATGGATTGCATCATGAGCCTCAAGACTAGGAAATCATTTGACGAAATGCTGAATTGTTCTAGCAGGTTTAGGGTGCAAAAGAAGGATCACGGCGTGATAATCAGGAATGCGCTCTCCCAGATGACTTCTGAGGAAGCCGCCAAAATGAGAAAGATGCTTATTGATGCCGCAGGCACCGAAGACTTCTTCACCCTCCTCGCCTACCTGGACAACCTTAAGCCCGAAAATTAAATCCAATCCTAATCAGCCAAATATGGAGCCGAAGCCGTTCTGTGCCGCCTCTTCATCATCGTTGACTTTCTTGACAATCTCAGCAGTCTTGTCTGCTGCCAGCACTTCAAGCCCCAGCACGTCCTTCAGCTTAACATCCGCCTGTTTCTTGAATTCGTCCGTAACGTTCCTAATGACGAGCAGCGTCTTGCCCGCAAGCGCATAATCAGTGCCGTCCTTCTGCACGAATCCCCTGGTGGCAAACGCGAGCGGCCCGAACTTGTCATTCTCAACAACCGCCATTGCCTTTGATTTCTCTGCATTCGGGAACGAGTAAATTATGTCCATCTCATAACACCTTCTCTATTGTTTTTCTCACTTCATTATATAAGCCTGGCGAGCATACGAGCATATTGTTCTCCTCAACGCCCTCGCCCGTTAAGCCGCCCACTTTGCACCCGCTCTCCTGCGCTATGAGCAGGCCTGCCTTGAAATCCCAGGGCTTGAGCCCGGTGGCAATGAACGCATCCGAGCGCCCGCAGGCTGTGTAGCACAGCTCGAGCGCGGAACTTCCAAGCTTCCTCATGTCGAACGCCTCGTGCTTGAACTTGCCCATGAGCCGCAGGAACAGGGCGATTTCCGCATCCTTGCTGCCGTGGCAGCAGGTGATGAACGCTTTTTTCATCTCCGTGTTTTGCGATGGCGAAATCCTGTTTCCGTTCAGGAACGCGCCTCCTCCCTTCTCCGCATAAAACATCTCATCGATTATGGGGTTATAGACCGCGCCGCAGATGGCCTCGCCTTTCTGCTCAAGCCCAATCGACACGTTGAAGTAAGGGATATGATGGAAGAAATTGGTGGTGCCGTCAAGCGGGTCCACATACCACACGAACTCGCTATCCTCATTTCCCAGTACGCCGCTTTCCTCACTCACTATCTTGTGGCCCTTGAACGTCTCCGTCAAGTATTCTGTAATGATTTGTTCAGCGCCCTTGTCCGCCAGTGTCACAATCTCCCTTATGTCCTTGTACTGTACATTCAAATCCTTAGTTGAGAACATTTCCCTCAGGAATTCGCCCGCAAGTTTGGCAGTATAAACGGTCTCGTTAAGATAGGACATAATCAGCGCCTGTTTGCATACTCCTGTATGCTGATACCTTTTGCTTCCATGTACTGTGCGGTCTTGCCCATTATGACGATATTAGCATGCATGAGCTGTTTGATGTTGCCTGAATTCGTTAGGAGCATCGCTCTCTTGAGGTATGTTTCCCACTGCTCGATTGTCTGGCTGAGCTTTTTCTTGTAGTATGCCTGTATGAACGGCCTTGCAGCGCCCGCGATGTCTGCGCCCAATGCGATTGCCTTTGCGGCATCCAAGCCGTCCCTAACCCCGCCGCTTGCGATTGTGAACATTCCAAACTCTGATACCTCCGCAATGCACGCCGGAGTGGGATTGCCCCATTCTGAGAACGGGCCCGCGTGGCCTCCCCTCAATTCCTCGACCTTGCTCCATGAGGTTCCGCTTCTTCCCGATACGTCAAACCCCACGACCTTGTTGAAGAATGTGTTGAACTTCATTGCGGTCTTCCCGTTGATTCCCGCGCCGGTCTCCTTGATTATTACGGGGTACTCTATCGCCTTTGTCAATTCATCAATCTTTTTCTTTGCGCCCGCAAATTTCCTGTCGCCCTCTGGCTGCACGAGCTCCTGCAGCGTATTGAGATGCACCGCAAGGTAATCCGCCTTCACGCTCTTGAGCATGTCATTAATCTGCTGGGGCTTGTAGTGGAACAGCTGCGCCGCGCCAATGTTTCCCACTATGGGGATGCTCGGCGCCACGTCCCTCACGTAATAAGTGTCGGTGAGCGCAGGATTCTCAATCATTGCCCTCTGTGAGCCGAGGCCGAATGCAATGCCGTGCTTTTCGCACGCGGCCGCAAGCGCCCTGTTAATCTCCTTTGCCTCGGGATAACCTCCGGTCATCCCGGTAATCATGAATGGCAGCTTAAGCCTGTGCTTAATGAACGCCGCACGCGTATCAAGCCCGCCATAGTCGAGGTCGGTGAGCGCCTCGTGCACAAACTCAACATCGTCGAACCAGTTGTAGTCGTGGCCCACGTCCGCCTTCACGCAAATCTCTACGTGCTCACCTTTTCTCTTCTTAGTCTGCACGCTCATGAGGCTTTTATCGCAGTTTACATTTATAAAAGAAGCGATTCGTCGATTGACGGAAGGGACACATCCGTGTGCAAAATTCCATAGGGATTTTGACATGTCAAAGACCTTTGGTCTTTGCATATCCCCTTCAACCCCCGGTATTTCTGCTTCGCAAAAAACGTCGAGATGCCAACAAATTTCTAGGGGGGCCCGATACTCCAGAAGAACTATGCACACCACTCAGGACATAATAATCTTCGGCATTGATTTAATCTACTGACTTACCGCCGAGCTCATTAAGCATTGGTTCTTCTCCCACTTCGAGGAGTTTGATGATGGCTACTGGCGGACGTGTTGACAAGTAATTAACAAAAATAATCAAGATTTTTCACGTTGATACTCGTCAAATAACTCATTTATGACTTTAAGTGCATCATCACCAGATTCAATAGATACTGACGTTATGTTTTTATAGTGTGGATTATGTAGGTATTTCTCGCGCATAGCTGGTGAGGTCAAGATAGCGACTTTAAAATTGGGAGCACTAATTCCTGATAAATAAATAGCTGTTTTCACAACTTTGCTTATCCTATCGTCCTCATCAGAAAATAGATGTGAGGGGTCCTTGTAAATCATAGCAATATGATGCCTCATTAATTCTTGCTGAGTAATGATTCCTTTTTCAAGCATATCCGAAAGATCACTTTCCAGAATTAAATTGTGTTCGTCATGATATTCTCTAGAGCTAAGATGGATATACATAAGATGTTTGATTATATCGGATTTCTCTCTGCTATTCAACTTATTAACACCAAACCACTCCAAGAAATATTTATCTAAAATAAGACGCCTTGAATAACTGATTTGTGGCATTTAATCACTTCTTAATCAAAGATGGAAATGCATTCACAATGTAATCTTCATCAACTATCTTTACATTCAATATTTCTATTTTCGAGCCGATAGTTTTTTTAACGACTAATAACTCATCATCGTTAAAAGAATTAATCTTACTAATAACAATCTCAGAAGCAAATATATCACTGTTCTTTTTCAATGACTCCTTAAGGTCATCCGCCAGTTGAACTTCCTCGAATTCAACATTACTCATAGTACCACCTAATTTGTTATCTGATGCAAAGTTTATATAGTTTTCGAAAAGCTCCGACGATATATAAATGGAAATACTGACCAATTTCTCACATCGTCTCGCCTGTCGCTCACCACCGAGCTCATTAAACATTGATTTTTCCACCACTACAAGGAGTTTGATAATTCTTACTAAATTCGAAGGATTTGGGCGCGAATGCCTGGAGAAGGGCAAACTGACGGTTTATTGCCTGGAAGACGTCTTCTTGAAGAAATAATGTCCAGCTATACCTCCCAAGTCTCACACAGTAATTCCGCCTGTTCTAGCACCGTTTTAGTCGCTTTCTCCTGTTTGTCCGGTGGATAGCCATATTTCTTTAATACTCTCTTTACCAGCACTCTTAGTTTCGCTCTGACACTTTCCTTTAATGTCCAGTCAATAGCTACATTATTTCTAATGGTATTAGCTACTTCCTTCGCGATAGTCATTAATATTTCATCACCAAGGACTTTTACGGCACTGTCGTTCGTTTCCAAAGCATCATAGAATGCAAGTTCGTCTTCACTTAACCCTAATTGCTCACCGCGTTTTACCGCTTCCTTCATACTTCTGGCAAGTTCTATCAATTCCTCTATCACTTCAGCGGTTTGTAGATTCTGATTTTGATATTTTCTTATGGCTCGTTCTAGCATTTCCGAAAACAAGCGAGACTGAACTAAGTTCTTTCTTGACCTTACTTTTATCTCATCGTTCAGAAGCTTTCTCAGAAGTTCCAAAGCCAGGTTTTTGTAAGGCATCCCCCGAACGTCAGCTAAGAACTGCTCGGACAGGATTGAAATATCAGGATTCTTTATGCCCGCAGCTGCATATATGTCAACCACTTTCTCCGAAACTATCGCGTTAGATATGATTTGTCTGATTGCGGTTTCGAGTTCTTCTTCGCTTTTTGCTGAGGGCTGAGTTGTTTTTACTAGTCCAGCTCGTACGGCTTGGAAGAATCCAACGTCATCTCTTATTTTTATTGCTTCTTCGTGAGGTACTGATAAGGCAAAAGTCTTTGATAGCTCGGAAACGGATTTTATGAATCGTTTACTCCCATCTTCCTGTTTCAGGACATGCTCCATAGCAGCAGGGAGTACTCCCATGCGCTGTTTTGGAGTTCCGCTGAAGAACCGTGAATAATCGAAACCATGGAATAGCGCTCGCGTGATCTCATATTTTTCAATCATTAAAGCGACTGCTTCCTCTTGTGGTATGCCTGCGTTCTTGCGGTCTCTTGTAGTGTAATCGGCAAGCGCTTTCTTTAGGTTATCTGCAATTCCGATATAGTCAACTACGAGCCCACCTGGCTTATCCCGGAAAACACGGTTGACTCTCGCAATCGCCTGCATCAAGCCATGTCCGCACATCGGCTTGTCAACGTACATTGTATGCAGTGATGGGGCATCGAAGCCGGTAAGCCACATATCACG
>CAILAH010000063.1 GCA_903832205.1 uncultured Microcaldota archaeon
GAAAATCGCGCGTAGGGCCAAATATGGCTTCGCAGAACAGACCATCTTTCTCGGGTCTTAATCTTCGGTAATTGATTGTTTCGGGTTTTATCACCTCACCGTAGGACCAACTTCGGATTGTTTCGGGTGAGGCCAAACTGATGCTAAGGTTATTCACCATACTTTTTCGTCCTTCCAGAATACGCCATAATAAGCTTCATCAGTTCCGCGCCCGTAATCTCGTCCAGCTCTCCGCTAAGGCATTCCACTTCGCAGAACTTCTTTTTCCTGTAGTCCCTTGCCTGCACATTTGAGATTAGCACGGGCACCGGCTCATAGGAATGCTCCTTCTTTGTGGGCGGTGTCGAATGGTCGCCAGTGACCACGATTACCGCATCCTCATCCTCAATGAGCCCAACCATCCTATCGATTTTTCTAATCATCTCGATTCTCTTCGCGACATCCCCGTCGTGGCCGGCATTATCCATTGCCTTCACGTGCAGATAGATGAAATCATAATCTTTCAGGTGCTTGATTGCGGCCTTTGCCTTTGCGCCCAAATCAGTATTGTATGTCCCCGTTGCACCGTTCACCAGGCAAACGTGCATTCCGAGATAGTGCGCAATGCCCTTGTAGAGCGCAGCGCCCGCGATGCAGCACGCCTTCATCCCGAACCTCTTCTCGAACGTATCGACTTTCCTGAACGTGCCCGCCCCCCTGAGCAGGAGCATATTCGCGGGCAGCATTCTCTTCCTGTTCACCGCGCTCTTCGATAAAATCCTGTAAACCTCTCTTGTGTATTTGTTTATCGCCTTTGCAATCCTTGCAGATTTTCCCTTCTCATCAAGCGCTATGACTTTCTCGCCCGCCTTGTGCGGGTCCGTGTCTCCAATTCCATCTGCATTGCTGCCGAGGCCTTTCCCGCGGACAATCACGGCACCGCGGTGCTCAACGCTCGCCCTGAATATGAACTCAAACCCGTCAATCCTAATATCAGAAATCTCGTGCGCAAGCCCGTGCGCCTCGGGCGTGCTAATCCTTCCCGCGCGCCTGTCCTTCACAACCATATTCCTATCAACGGTCGCAAAATTTGCACGGAACGCAACATCGCCCTCCTTAAGCTCCATCCCTATTCCGAGCGCCTCAAGCGGCCCCCTGCCTGGATAGTATTTCTCCGGAGGATATCCGAGTATGTTCAATTGCGAGGTGTCGCTTCCCGGCGTAATCCCGACGCCAATGGGATGCATGAGCCCGTAAACCCCCTTCTGCATCAGCCTGTCCAGATTTGGCGTCCTGGTAAGCTCCCACTCAGTCTTCCCATCCTTTACTGGGAGGCTTCCCATGCCGTCAATCAGGAGCAGTATCACTTTGCGCTTTACAGGCATGAGCACATATCAGCAGCTATAATTAAAAATAAAACTAGCAGGATGAAATGCGAAGAATGAAAATTAAGAAAGAAAAAGGGAATTAAATGTTTGACGGAACCTTGCAGGTATGCGCAGTCTTGTCGCAGTACTGCCCCGCACCGCATTCCTCATCAACGTTGCAGGAGCCCGCCTTTGCGGCGCACCTGTGCGTCTGCAGGCCGCAGTACTCCCAGGCCCTGCAGTCCTTCTCGTTTCCGCACAATCCTACCTTCACCTTGCAGCCGTGCAATTTTACGTCACAGTCCTCCCACTCGTTGCAGTCGGTTGCAGCGTTGCACCTGCCCGTAATGACCTTGCAGTTCTGTGTGGTAATGTCGCAAAGCTCCCATGCATTGCAGTCAAAATCGTTCAGGCATTTGCCCTTGAGCGGCTCGCAGGTGTGCGTGTCATCGCTGCAGAACTGCCAGTCTCCCTCGCAGTAATCGTTCGAGCTGCAGAACCCCGCCTTCACCTGGCACTGGCCGAGAACGGTGTCGCACTGCTGCCACGCGCTGCAGTCCGCATCGGTTGCGCAGAACCCTTTCTTGAAAATGCACTTGTGCGATGTCTTATCGCAGTCATACTTTTCAGAGCCGCAATCGGATGCGACGCCGCAGAATCCCTCGCGCACAACGCAGGTATTCTTGTCGCCGCACTTCTGCCATGCGCTGCAGCCAGCATCGCCGGTGCAAGTCTTGGTGGTGTCCCCGCCCGTGCATCCCATGAGCAGGATCGCCGCGGCAAACAGCACGAACGCACCAAATGCAAATATCATCTTGTTCTTCACCATATCACTTCACCCGATAAACATCAAACCTTTGCAATTCCACATTTCATATACTTTCCCATTTTGCCTACTCTTCCATCCATCTCCTGTAGAAGAGATAGAATACCGCCACGGCGAGCACAACGAGCACGCCCAGCACTATAATTATCGTGTAATCATCGCCGACCGTGACATCCTGCCTGAACGGCACGTATCCGGTCCTTCGTACCTCAAGCCTGTACTTGCCCTTTGCGGGGGGAGTAATCTTCACGGAGCCCGTCACATCCGGGAACTTGAGCGTGCCGAACATCACCGTCGCCCTGTCAATGGGCTGGCCGCTCTCATCCGTAACCTTAACCGTGAACGATGAGCCGAACCCAACAGTGGTGGGCGCCTCAACCTTCATCTTCTTTCCGGTGCCGGTCCTTACTACATCAACGAATGAATAGGGCGGCAATTCCTCGCCGTCCTGGCTGATTACCCTGCACTCAATCTTGCTGCTGCCCATGGGCACCGCATCAATGGGTATTTTTCCCGTATACGTATTATCAGTCTTCACCGCGTCAACCCAGGGGTTGCCCTCAGCCCTCACCTGCACATTGCTTATCTGCGTGTCGGCATAGGGGTCGACAACAACCTCAACTTCTTCCACGCCCGCCATGTCATCGCCCTTCTCAGGGAAATTAATATTGCACGATGATGTGGACAGCGCCGCCACAGTGCCGTTCTTTGATATGAGATAAATCATGCTACCCTTCTTTGCAATCTCCGCCTTTGTGGAGAATCCAGAATCATAAACCCATTTCACTTCGCCCTCATGGCTGATGCCGTACATTGAGCCAGAGTCGGAGAGCGCATAAATCCCGGTTTCCGTAACGACCGGCTGCGCAGCCACCTCGCTCTTTGTGTCCTTGCACCAGTTGGTGCTCCCGTCGCCGTTGAGCGAGCATACCTTGCCGCCCACGGTTGTAACAATTATTTCCTGGGTGCTCGCAAACACATCCGCCGCAGTGCTCGTGCCGTCCGCGGTTGATTTCACCCAGAGCAGGCTCTTTGGCGATTTCGCGGATATCCCATAAATCTTCCCGCCAAAACTCCCCAGTATAACCCTGCTGTCCTGGGCCGCGGGTGATGATTTCCAGAACACGTCATCATACTTGGCCTGGTCGCTCACCACGCCGTTTGAGCGCGTCACAAGAAGCACGAGGCCATTATCACAGGGGACGAAAAGCTTGTCGCCCAGGCTTGCGGGCGTAACCTGCACCGAGCACTCCTGCGACTGCTTCCAGGACATTGTATTCGTCTGCGTATTAAGCGCCTGCACTCCCTTTGATGTCGGTATGTAAAGGTTGGGCGCAATCAGCAGCGGGTTGTTGAGTATCTCACCGCTCGTGTTGAGCGTCTTCAAAATGGATTTCGATGGCTCGTTAACCACGTAAATGCTCCCCTCTTTTGAGAGCACGATGATTGTTGAGCCCGCCTTCACCGGCCTCAGGAGCGTCCCCTTGAGCTGCAGTGTCCAGATGGTTTTTCCGTCAACGACATCCAGCTTGTAGAGCGTGTCCATTGTTGTGGCGTAAATATAATTCCCATCAACGATCAGCCCGCCGGTAACATCCTTGCCCAGGTCCGCGGACCACTTCATCCTGTCCGCAAACGCAAGTGAGGAGAAGAGAAGCAGAACAATAAGCAATGCCTTGCCTGCCCCTTTTAGCATTTACAATTCCCCCTGTTCACTCCCTGAAGAGCTTGTCGTGCACGCCCTGATTTATCTCTTCTATGACAGCCTTCGCGCTCTTGCCGTTGCACGTCACGTTCATGCTCACGCACGTGCCGAGCACCTGCAGCGCGCCGCTTTTCAGCGAGCCGGTGTTGAGCGCGTCGCGCTTCATCTTAACGAGCTTGATAACCTGTTCCATGGAAATGTCCCCTGCGACAGCCTCCCTGTTTCCCGCGCCCTTCTCAATGCCGATCTCCTTTATGATAAGTGCGCTTGTTGGCGGCGAGCCGACCTCAACATCGAACTCCTTTGTTGAAGTGTCCAGAATCACTTTCACCGGGACCTGTATGCCCGTGAACTCCTTGGTCTTCTCGTTTATCGCAGAAATCACTTTCTGGATGTTGATTCCGGTGGGGCCGATTGCCGGGCCCAGCGGTGGGCCCGCGGATGCCTTGCCGCCTGAAACCAGTGCGTTTATCGTTTGTTTTGCCATATAACTCATTCCTCTACTTTTTGGTGAACCTTCAGCCACGACAGCTTTGTCGTGATTGGAATGGGAACCGTAACCTCGAGCAGCTCAATGGTGACCTCTTCCTTTTCAAGGTCGATCTTCACGACCTTTGCGCGGTCGCCCTTGAACGGCCCGTTGATTACCTCGACTATGTCTCCCTTGGTGATGCTGAATATCTGCGGCTTGGCCTCAATCATCTTCTTGACCTCTTCCGCGGCAATCTCGCCCGGGAGCACTCCCTTGATGTTGGGCACCTGGAACGCGGCCCTCTTTGCGTCCGACTCTTCCGCGCCCTCAATAATCACGTATCCCTTGAAGCCGTCAAGCACAAGTATTGAAGAGATGTTAATCTTCAATTTGCCAACGCGGTTCCTGAGCAGGTCCGCAACTATCCTTTCCTGCCCCGCAGTGACGCGCAATGCATAGTAACCCATAGCAACTACCTTCCACCCATGAGGCCGAACAAAAGGCTTATGATAAAGCCAATCATGCCTATTGCAACCGCGGCCATCATGACGACCCTGAACATCCTGTTGAACTCTGCCGTATCAGGCTTTTTAGCAACAGTCATGACCCTTCGCGACTGGTTTATGAAATCCAAGAGGAAAAACCCCATACCATATACACCCATGAATTTTTTTATTTCCTATATGACGTCGAGCTCAATTTCCATATTGCTGAGCTTCTCCTGCTCGAGCTTGTACTCGGGGAACTCGGCGCCCGCCAGGACCACCAGCACGTGGATGGTGTTCCTCGGCATCTCCTCGTCAACGCGCGCGCCCCAGATTATGTGCGAGTCCTTGGCAATCTTCGCCGAGACCTCGGTGACCATAAGCTCCGCCTCGCGGAGCGTCATGTCCGCGCCGCCCGTCACGTTGATGAGCGCCCTGCTCGAGCCGACTATGTCCGCATCAAGCAGCGGCGAGTTCAGCGCCGCCTCAATTGCCATCCTTGCCCTCTCATTTGGCTTCGAGTCCGATGCCGACTCGCCGGTTCCTATGACCGCATAGCCGCCGTTCAGCAGGATGGTCTTCAGGTCCGCGAAGTCAAGGTTAACCAGGCCCGCCTTTGTGATGAGCTCAATAATGCCCTTTGAAGCGCCCGCGAGCACCTCATCCGAAATCCTGAACGCCGTGTTCAGCGGCAGGTCGGGCGCTATGGTGAGCAGCTTGTCATTCGTGATTATGATGGTCGTGTCCGCCTTCTTGCGCAGCTTTGCGAGCCCTTCGAGCGCGTTCTTCCTCCTCTGCCTTCCCTCCGAGAAGAATGGCAGCGTGACGACGCCTATGGTGAGCGCGCCCCCGTTCTTTGCGACCTCCGCAATGACGTGCGCCGAGCCTGTGCCCGTGCCGCCGCCCATGCCGCAGGTTATGAATACCATTGCCGCGCCCTCAATCGCCTTCTCAATCTCTTTTATGCTCTCCTTTGCGGCACTCTCGCCAATCTCGGGGTTGCTTCCCGCACCCATCCCCTTGGTGAGCTTTTTGCCCAGGAGCACTTTCTTGTCCGCCTTCACCTTGAGCAGGTGCTGCACGTCCGTATTGGCCGCAATAAGCTCGGCACCCTTGATTCCCATCTGTGAAAGCCTGTTAATGGTATTGCATCCGCTGCCTCCCGCCCCAATCACGCATATCTTGGGCATGCTTTCCTGCAGGAAATCCAGCAGCTCCCTGTCATCGCTTTTCTCAATGGGGAGGCTGGCGGCAATATTTTCCAGGTGTGCAGAATCCTCGCGTGATTCTGGCACGTTAAAAGGTGCATTTTCCGTGGAAAATGACTTGTCAGATGTGCTGAAACCTTGGGTTTCTGACGTATCAAAATCCTCTCGGGATTTTGTATAACCCTTCAAGTTTTGCACAACCCTTGGTTTTTGCGCGTCGCCATCCTTCTGGGGTGCATCAGACATTAAACCTACCTCGCTTTAGACGTAAGAGATTAAACCTATCAACATTTTTAAACTTATAGATTAAACTATCTTCTTATGGATAAGACGGCGCAGCGCATCGTGCGTGACATAAAATCCCTCAAGATTCAGGGCGCGCGCAATATCGCCAGGGCGGCCGTCGATGCCCTCGCGGCCGAATCATTCTCATTCAGGGGCTCAAGCCGCAACGCCTATTTATCCGCGCTTCTCGTCGCAGCGGACGAGCTCGCAGCGGCGCGCGCCACGGAGCCGATGCTCCGCAACTACCTGCGCTACATCCTTAACTACGTGCAGAGGGATGAGGGCGCATCGGTGGGCGAGCTCAAGTCACTTGTCGCATCACTCCAGAAAAGCATCTACAGGGACATGGAAAAATCCAAGACGGCCATCGTCGAGTACGGCGCATCGCTCCTGCGCAGCGGCCACACCTACATGACGCACTGCCACAGCTCAACCGTCACGGGCATATTCACGGAGGCATTTGACGACGGGAAGGATTTCTCGGTTATTGCGTGCGAGACCCGCCCCCTCTATCAGGGCGTGAGGACCGCAAAGGAGCTCGCATCCCACGGCATACCCACAACGCTCATCGTTGACAGCGCGGCCCACTCATTCATCCGCCACTGCGATGCGGTATTTGTGGGCGCGGATGCAGTCACCGCATCGGGCAATTTAGTAAACAAGATTGGCACTTCGGGGATTGCGCATTTCGCGCACTCATTTGAAATCCCGTTCTACTCGGCAGCGGAGATGCACAAGTTCGACTACCTCACCAAGTGGGGCATGCTCGAGCCGATTGAGCAGCGCTCGCCAGATGAGATTCTCAAGGAATCAAAAAAGATGAAAAACCTCAAGATTGCAAACCCGGCGTTTGATGTCACGCCTGCGGATTACATCACGGCCTACATCACCGAGAAAGGCATAATCCCCCCGCAATCAATAATGCTGCTGGCCAAATAAGGAAATAGACGCCGTGGATGGGCCAGCACAAACGGGAATGGATGGGCGAAATAGAAATAGGAATAAGATATGTTGCGTGCAACATAGGATGGTAATGCAAGGGGCATCTCTGCCCAATTGATGATTCATATGAACACAAAAAGGGAACACGTGAAAGTGGAGTACAAGGTCAAGGTATTCGACATAGGGGCGGGCATGCCCATCATCGTCCTCAACGAGACCGAGGCAAAGCAGCGCGACCTTTTCGTCGGGGACCGCGTTGAGATGGAATTCAAGGGGAAGAAAACCTCCGCAATAGTAGACACCTCGCCAACAATGGTTCGTGAAGGCGAGGTGGGCGTATTCATTGAGATTGTTGATGCGCTCAAGTGCGGCCCGGGAGACAGGCTATTCATCGTGCCCCTGGGCAAGCCCGCATCCATCGACCACATTAAGAAAAAGCTTGACGGCGGCGAGCTGCGCCCCGAAGAAATCGATGAGATAATCCAGGACCTAATGGGCAACAAGCTCAGCGAGGCGGAGCTTGCGGTATTCGTCGCGGCGGTCTATGCAAAAGGCCTCAACGCCGAGGAGACGGTGGGCCTCACAAACGCGGTGATGCGCTCGGGCGACACGCTCGAGCTGGATGTCGCGCCACTGGTTGACAAGCACTGCGTTGGCGGTGTCGCGGGCAACAGGACCACCATGGTGGTCGTCCCAATCATGGCGGCAGCGGGCGCATACATGCCCAAGACATCATCGCGCGCAATCACATCTGCGGCAGGCACCGCGGACACAATGGAAACGCTCTGCAACGTCAACTTCAGCAAGGAAGAGATAAGGGACATGGTGGTCAAGACGCACGGCTGCATAGTATGGGGCGGCGGCGCGCACCTTGCGCCCGCGGATGACAAGCTTATCCGCATCCGCTACCCGTTCAGGCTGGACCCGCGCGGCATGCTGCTCGCGAGCATCATGGCAAAGAAGAAAGCGGTCGGCTCAAAATTCCTCGTGATTGACATTCCAATCGGAAGGAGCACAAAGCTGGAGGACCCGACAAAGGCGAAAGACCTCGCAAAGGATTTCATTGACATCGGCAACAGGCTCGATATCAAGACACAGGTATTCCTGACCGACGGCAGCGACCCCATAGGCTATGGCGTGGGCCCGGCGCTTGAGTGCAAGGACGTCTTTGAGGTGCTCCAGGGCGCGGGACCGCAGGACCTCTTCAACAAGAGCTGCCTGCTTGCAGGCTCGCTGCTTGAGATGAGCGCCATTGCACCCAAAGGCGAGGGCTACAGCATGGCCGTGGGCATAATCAAATCAGGGAAGGCGTTCGATAAACTGCGCGAGATTGTGGAGGCCCAGGGCGGCTCGCGCAACCTGCGCATTGATGACCTGCCCGTTGGCAAGTACAAGGCTGAGATTTATGCAGAGGCGGACGGCCGCGTGGATTTCGTAAGCAACACAAAGGTCTCAAGGATAGCGCGTGCGGCTGGCGCGCCAAAGGTAAAGGGCGCTGGCATCGTGCTAAAGGTCGAGCATGGCGACCGCATCCGCAAGGGCGAGGTGGTCATGGAGCTCTATTCCGATTCCGAGGCCTCGCTGGATTACGCCCTCAAGGTTGCTGCGGAAGTCAAGCCAATCGAGCTCCAGAAAATCGTCCTTGGCGAATATGACAAGAACTCCGGCAACCTCTAATTGCATACGGCCATCAAATTTTCTTGCTTGCCCAAGCCCAATGGCATACCCACTTCAAATTCTTTTTGCTTTGCCCGCACTCGCTTTTATCCATATGGCTTCTCAGATTATTACGAATGGTAAATCTGCAGCCTAAGCTTCTCAGCGATGCAAGGATGGCTGAACTGGCCAGGGACCTTAAATGCGCTGGCCTCAAGCCAGATGCCAATACCTATGCCAACTATGCAATCATAGCCTCCCTGTTGGCCGCAGCCCTGCTGGGCTGGCTTCTCATGGGCATGGTAAGCGATGCAATATTCCTGCCCCTCCTTTTTCTGCTGCTCTTTGTTGTGGCGTTCGTCATTTCCCTGCGCGTCCCAAAAATGGCCGCAAGGAACCGCGCACTAAAGATAGAGGCGGACCTTCCAATCCAGCTGCGCGCACTCTCAACAGAGCTTGCGATAGGCGTCTCATTTGAGAGCGCCCTGGAATCGGCGGCATCCTTTGGCGATTCCACGCGGCCCATCTTCCGCGGCATCCTAAGCGACCTGAAGAATGGCGTGAGCCCGCCGGATGCGATGAACCGCGCCCGCACGCAGGCCGATTCGCGCATGCTGGACAAGGCCCTCTCCCATCTCACATTCCTCTACTCCTATGGGTATGAGGGCAGCGGATTGAGCAAGCTTGTGGACGAAATCAGCTCCGAGCACAGGTCGCGCATAAAGGAGTTCGCATCACGCAGCTCCGTATTGGGCGTCATCCTAATCGCGCTCACCTCCGTTATCCCGGCGCTCGCAACCACCTACATTCTTGTGGGCTCCTCATTCATGGACATCTCGCTGACACCGGGCTCGGTATATATATTATACATATTCCTCCTCCCTCTGCTCACACTCTCTTTGCTGCTCGCAATCCGTTTCCTCTCCCCACCAGTTTCAAAGCGGGGTGCGGACTTCCTCTCAAAAGATGAGCTGACCAAGTTCACGGTCTTCCTTGGCAGGCACGGGATACAAATGCAGGCATCAAGATTCCTGCTCTACCTTGTCTTCGGCTCACTGCTCATCTCCATGCTCCTCTTCTTTGCCACATCATCCCCATTCTCATTCCTGTCCCTGCTCATCCCATTCCTGGTTTACGGCGTCTTCCTCTACCTGGACGACCTGCGCATCTCATCCATGGAGGACTACATGCCCGATGCGCTCTTTTATGCGGCCTCGCTCCACAGCTTTGGCATGGAGAAGGCCATCAGCGAAATCTCAAACGCAAACTACGGCGAATTATCCAAGGAGTTCAAGCGCGCGGACAGGCAGGTTAACGCAGGGTTCTCGGTCCGCGTGGCGCTCCTGTCCATAATAGGCCGCAACAAATCCCCGATAATAGAGCGCGGCATCTCCTTACTAATTAAAATCCAGGAGGTCGGCGCCTCCCTGGAAAAGGCGCTCAAGAGCACCGCGGAGGACATTCATGACATGTTCCTGCTTCTCCGCGAGCGTGAGACCATACTCTCGATGCAGAAGTACAACCTGATGCTTGCCTGCGTGCTTGTGCCCGCAATTTTCGGCGCTGTGCTCTCACTTGTCTCCTCCCTTGACCTCTCTTATATAGAGACGCTCCTCGCCACTGCCTCTTCCCGCGGCCTGCTCCCAGTGGTGGAGTTCGCTATAAATATTTACTTGGTTGAATTCTCATTGCTTGCCAGCTTGTTCCTTGCGGATTACAGCGGCTCGTGGAAGCGTTTTGCCGTCTATCTGGTGTTTGTGCTTCCGACGGTATTCGGTGTTTTCTATGCGGCCCGCTTACTCCTGTGATTACGGCATTTGCGACATCAATAACCGCAATTGCCGTAATATAAACTGGAATATATATACCAAAATGAACAATACGGGTCTAGTTTTATAAATCTTCCCCGACAATCAGAATACTATCGGAGTGAGGCTAAGCCATAGCTTTCTCCAAGCCCCAAAAAATTGAGGTGAATTGATGAAAAGTCTGAACACGAAGAAAATAGTCGCACTGGCGGCTGGCGCAACCCTTTTGGGAAGTGCACTGCTGGGCGCAGGCGCAGTATCCTTCGGGAACACTGAGCTGATAAACGCCAACGGTCAACCTATGGCGAAGGTTGTAGTTGGTGCTGCTGCAAGAGCGAGCGACGGAGTGGCGGCTGCAAATATTGCTGCTGTTATGGGTAACATGGCTTTCAAGTCTGCAGCCATTACTGCAAGCCCAGTCGGCCTTGACGGGTTGACATGTGCTGCAGGCGGTGCAGGAAGCTGTGAAGTGCTCAGCAAGTCGGTGACCCTCGAGGTTACAACCCCCGCAGGAGTTCTTCCCGCAGGTGCCTATGGGTTCGAGACATATATCTCAGACTACATAGATGCCGCAACGAAGAATAGGGTACAGGACATGATTACAGGCAACCCATTTGCGCCTGGTGACACCACAGTCCCCTATACTGCGCTGAAGGTCACGGGAAGCAACTACCCGCCCCTGAAGGACTACGTAATCCACGACACGCACACTGGAACCTCATACGATGAAAACCAGTACCTGTACGTGAAGTCCGACAAGGTCTTTTTCTCGAACGATGTCGACGGCGACTTCAGGTCCGAGAACACTCAGGTTGCATACGAAATCGTCTTCGGGAACGATGGTCTGCCAGTCTGTGGTGACTCTGTAGCAGGTAACTGGGCGTACTGCAATCCATTGAACACCACCAATGCCAACGACGATAAGATGACTCCAAACCACAGGGTAAAAATCATGTACCTTGGTGAAGAGTGGGTCGTATCAGACATGAGCGGCATGCCAGCAGTCGGTGTTGGAGACACTATGGGCGGCAAGATAAAGCTTGCGAAGGAGAGTGCGTACTCACCCAAGCTGCAGATCGGAGAGTCCCTTGACCTCGGCGACGGCAACAAGCTCGTGCTTGGAGACCTTAAGCCCGCATCAGGTGGGCAGCCGAAAGACCTGGCAATATTCAGCATAAAGAATGCTGCTGGAGAGGAGATTGCAAACAAGGTCGTTGCACAGGGCGATACCACGGAGATTAATGCAGGCAGCAACACCTACAGGGTGCGTGTCTACCAGGCAGCTCCAGGTTATACCCTTGCTGAAAAGTGGGCAGAGGTTGCAGTGTTCGCCAATGAGCTGACCCTTGAAAGCGGCCAGAAGATTGACGACACCGACAACAGGGACTACAAGGTCAGGCTCCTGTGGAAAGACAGGGATTCCGTCAGCCCAACGACTGACGCGCTGCACAAGATACAGGTCTACCTTACGAAGACTGGTGCATACACCAACCTGAACCCCGGCGACTCGATCGATTTGCTGAAGGTTCCCGCTAGGTGGAGGTTCACGTTCAGCGGCAACAAGCTGCAGGACAAGGACTACGACCAGCTGACCTACTCGCTTGAGGGTTCCAATTCGTTTGGCTTTAACGCATCCGCGACGGCCTCGAACCATGCAACAGTAGGTGGAATAGATTACTACACTGGTCCAAACACGACAACCAGCGCGAGGTCTATTCACGTTGTGGCATCATCCAAGATTTTCAAGTTCTTGGATGCGACAGGCAGCGAGATAACCACCGATGAGTTCATATATGCGCCGGTTTCGCATTATGCAACTGGAGTCACCGCTGTGGCAACGAATTTCCTCAACAGCCCGGTCGTTCTCGTTGACGTTAACGGCGACTATGTGCCTGTGCAGAACCAAGTTTCTGGAGCCATAACTACTCCGAGCTATGTCAACGGCTTCAAGGTTAAGTACAACTTTGGAGGCGCTGACTACCCGCTGTATTTCCAGGTTGGTGAGTACACCGCAGCTGGTGTTACCGACCAGGCATTGGCAGCGAGCGGTGTTCTGTCCGCAGATGGCTACTATACCGTATACACCAGCATGGGTGAAGACGCAGGCAACAGCAACGCTGACTGGCTTGGTATAAGGGCAATCCAGAAGACGAAGAATGTAGCAGCAACCGTTCCTGGAAACTCTTCCATGGACTTTGAGTTCGACTTTGCGGGCACAACCGACGGCTCCGAGGAGAACTATGTGCTGTACAAGGCCTACAACCAGATGAATGCGACAGCATGGTCTGGCACGAAGTCGCTGACAACCTCTGAAAACGACAACGACTGGAAGGTTATCGGCAACACCACTACGAAGATCGAGAAGGACTTCTACTTCACAAGTAGGGGCTCCTATGTCGACTCTGGTGACACCGGCTCTAGCACATACGGCGTGAACCTCGCAAAGGATGTTGCGACTCTCGGGTTCATGTGGCAGTCAATCAGTGCTGACTCGACAGGCGCGATGACCGAGACCTACTCTTCCCTGAAGGAGGGCGACGAAATCACCCTTTCTGACGGCGTGAAGGTCAAAGTGAAGTCGATCAACGTGGAGACTGGCTCGTGTGCATCAAGCGGTGCATCAGTTTCAGGCCTGGACAAGGTCTCATGCCAGCTTAATGTGGCAGACACATCAAAGCTCGGCGAGAGGCAGAACGTCCCGACTGACCTGGTAGTGCTTGACAGCAACGCAGGCAGCCTTGAAACGGTTGTGGCAGTAGGTGGTGGTTCAGTGAACACCGTCACGCAGGCAATCCTCAGCGGCACAGGCGTGTCATTGACGAAAGCAGGCGATGTGGTGGTCCAGGAAGTCGAGAACGGCAAGATCGTTGTTGCCGGTTACACGGCTGACGACACTACGACTGCAGCAGGCCAGTTCATTGCCAAGCTGAAGGGCTGAGTAGAAAGAACTTTTTTTCTTTCTTTTAATTTTTCTTTTAAACCCGCTTACTAAATTTAATGCTCTCTCTCAAACGATTAGATTGTTTACAGGATTAGCTCAACATCGCCCGCATTAATTATCGGTACCCTCAATTTGTTCTGGTCGTCAACCATCCTTGGGCACGCAGTGTTGATGAAGCACTCAATCTCCATGAAATTGTTCAATGATGTGAAATCGAAAGTGTTCCCAATTATGATTATCGCTTTCTTGTTCTTATTCTCCAGCTCACTCTTAATTCTCTCAGCAATCTGAAGCGCATACTGCCCTGCCTTTGTGCTCACCAGAATTCCAAACACCTTGGCATCTGCGGCCTTTGCAAGCGCCGCCCTTCTCCTCTTTTGCATGCGCTTCAGTTCATCATCTATCCATTTTACTTCCCTTGAATAGGGGTCAACCCAGAGCACCGGTGGCAGATTATAATCCTCAATTGCACCTGGCGCAAGCGCATGGAAATGCCCAGTTCCGAAGTAAATTATGCAGTCCGCCTTGCCGCTGATAGCATTCAAAGCGCTCACATCACAGCCAAGGATCTGCCCCTCATTGTTGCACCTCAGGCTGCCTTTGGCAGTGACGGGCTCAAGCCCCTTCGCCTTGAGCATCTTCTTTATGTCATCCACCTGGTGCAAGTGGCTTGCATTCGTAATAATCCCCACCCTTTTGTAACCCCTCTCTCCAATCTCCTTAATCGCCTCCCCTTTCTTTCCCTTGATCTCCTCAATAGCTTTCTCCATCACGCCCTTTACATCCACATCTGCATCAATAATCACATATTCAATCTTAATCCCCTCAACATCAACAAACTTAGTGTGCCCGAAATGCACAATCTTATCGCACTTGAGCAGTTTTGCCTCGCAGATGGGCAGGTCGCACGCACCATAGGACGGCTCCGCAGAAACAATAATCTCATGCCCCTCCTTCTCATATTTGGCAGCATGCTTCATCGCGTCCTGTTTCAGCCCCTCGGGAAACTGCAGCAATATTCTCATTGGGAACAATTGGAATCAATCTTATTTTAAATCTTATAGCAAAGGAGTTTGAAAGAAAAGAGAAAATAAGGGGTTAAGTTGCCATCTGTGTTTCCATCGGGCCTGCCTATCTGTCCTTACAATGCCCGCACTTGCATCCGCCGTGGCCCTCCTCATCATCCTGTATTTTCCTGAGCATCTTGAGCATAAGCTTCTGCTCCGCGGATGCAATCAGCTTCCTCGCCCTCTCGATCACGTCGGGGTTCACTGAGATGCTCGTAATGCCATATTCAACAAGCTTCTCTGCAAACTCGGGATAGACGCTCGGCGCCTGGCCGCACAGCGACACGGTAATGCCGCACTTGTTGCACTCCTTGATTGTGTGCTTGATAGCCCTCAGCACGGCGGTGTTCCTCTCGTCGAAATCCCTCGCGAGCACCGTATTGTCCCTGTCAATTCCCATGATCAATTGCGTCAGGTCATTGCTCCCGATTGAGACTCCGTCCACATGCCTTGCAATCTCATCAATCATGAACACCGCTGACGGAACCTCCACCATTGCCCACAGCTTGAAGTCCTTGGTCCTATGCAGCCCGACCTCCTTCATCATCTCATTCACGTGAATAAGCTCGCCGACCCTGCGCACGAACGGAACCATAATCCAGAGGTTCTTGAGCCCGTATTTCTCACGCACTTTCTTAATCGCCATGAGCTCCATCTTGAAAACTTCGGGCTCGTGTATGTATCTCGAGCATCCCCTGTAGCCTATCATGGGATTGTTCTCCTGGGGCTCGTACTTCTCGCCGCCTTCAAGCGACCTGTACTCATTCGTCTTGAAGTCGGTGGTCCTGTAGACAACAGGCCTTGGGTAGAACGCAGCGGCAATCCTCCTAATGCTCTCGGTTAACTGGTCTATGAATTCCTCCTGCCTGTTCTCCTCGAACATCTTGCGCGGGTGCGTCCCGATATCCGCAATCATGAACTCCGCGCGGAGCAGTCCCACTCCGTCAACATCCCTTGCCGCGACGCTCTCCGCAAGCGCGGGCTCCGCAAGGTTCACGTAAACCTTTGTGCCCGTGGGAATCTTCGCCTCGATTGCTGAAAGCGAGTGCGGCTTATCATCTATCGCCTTCTGGCCCACATCAATCATTCCCTCGTAAACAAGGCCGTGGTCCGCATCCACGGTGACCATCATGCCGTCCTTTAGCACGCTTGTCGCGTTTGTAGTCCCGACAATGCAGGGTATGCCGAGCTCCCTGCTCACGATTGCCGCATGGGAGGTGATTCCCCCCTCATCCGTGACAATCGCGCTCGCCCTTCTCATTGCGGGCACGTAGTCCGGCGATGTCATCTTCGCAACCAGGATATCTCCGCTCTCCACCTTGCCAATCTCCTTTGGCCCGCCTATTATCCTTACCTTTCCCCCGCTCGCGCCCGTCGTTGCGCCGAGCCCCCTCACAATAATCTTTGCGTTAGCGACCGAGCCGAGCTTCTGCTTTGCCGCATCGCCGCCTTTCTTCTTCATCGTGGTAACGGGCCTGCTCTGCACGATGTAGAGGCTGTTCCCGCTTATCGCCCACTCAATGTCCTGCGGCTTGCCGTAATGCCCCTCGATCTTTTTCCCGAATTCCGCAAGCTCGATTATGTGCTTGTCATCAATCTTCTGCTTGTCCCTCACATCCTCCTTCACGTTGACGTGTATGGTCTCATTATCAACCCTCGTAATCATGAACTTCTGCTCGGCGATGTGCTTGTCAAGCAGCTTCATTGTGCTCTTCTGGATTTTGTAGGTGTCCGGGGTGACCGCGCCCGAAACTATCGCCTCGCCAAGCCCGTAAACCGCCTCCACAACAATTATGTCCTCATCATTGGATTGCGGCTCGAGCGTGAACATCACGCCTGATTTCTCCGACTGCACCATCAGCTGCACTACCGCAGCGAGCCCGACCTTCTTGTCGCCGAACCCCTGCTCTTCCCTGTAGAATATTGCCCTCGCGCCGAACAGCGATGCCCAGCATTTTTGCACCGCCTCCACAACGCCGTCCTCATCCTCCACATTCACGTATGATTCCTGCTGCCCTGCAAAGCTCGCCTCGGGCAGGTCCTCGGCGGTCGCAGAGCTTCTCACTGCGACGAAGTATTCCTTCTCGTTTCCCCTGAGCGTTTTGTATGCCTTTCTCAATTCCTTCTCCACTTCTTTCGGCATCTTTCCGTTCATAATCAGCTGCTTGATATCATCGCTTGCGCGCTGCAGCTCGTCTGAATTGTAGACGTTTGTCTTTTTGATTATGCCCCTAATCTTCTGCTCAAGCCCCTCATTCTTAATGAAGTAAAAATACGCCTCGGCCGTGAGCACGAATCCCGGAGGCACGGGCAGCCCGGCCCCGGTCATCTCACCGAGGTTTGCACCCTTCCCTCCCGCAATGCCCACATCATCCTTCTTCAGGTCGCTAAACCATGCAATATAAGCCATCTTAATACACCGAAACAAAATCAGCAAGAAAGCTTAAATGCAATCAGTAGATATTCCCAATGCTTCTCTGTAAAATAAAATACAGTCCTGCCACGAATGTGCTCCCGTGGCAGAGGCTAAAATTGCACGCTCGAGAATCCAAATTACTTCTTTTTCTTTCTCGCTCTCTCCATTTCTTCGAATGTTATTCTAGACGCCTTCTCCTCAGCAGGCATAGTAGTAACACCCTTTAAGGCGTTCTCAGAAGTGATACTTCCGCCCTTTCCTGCCATGACTTGCTTAAGCGCGCCTTTACCCTCCCTAATGGACTTGATTATTTCCGTTCCCTGAACCTTCTTTCTAATCATTTCTTTATTGCTCACGGTAATGGTCTCTCCGGTTTTAAACTCAGTCACCTTGACAGGGATATCTTTTCTGCCCACTTTAATTTCGCCTGCCTCCTTCTCGCTAAAACCCAGGTGCTTAACCCTCCCCTTAATTGCGCCGGCTTCCTTCTCGCTGAAATCTGCCTGCTTAACCCTCACTTCAGTTGATTTGGCCTCCTTTTCAGTGAATTTTGCCTCTTTAATCCTTCCCTTAATTGCCTCGGGCTCATTGAATTTTGCTTCAAATACTGGTTTCTTCTTAAATTTCTCTTCACCCATGTTACCACCAATAAGTAGTTCTCAGTCTGGATTTAAATACCTTACCATAACTTCGGTTTAAAAGCCCCCTCTCCTTTCCTTCGGATTATTTTTGCTTTTCGTCTTCATAATCAATGATCCTGTGGCTGAACGCATCATCGTTGGGAATATAGGTGGACTTCATTGCCCCAATGACTTTCCCATCCTTCCCGAGAATGGACACGAGACTGCCGCCAGTTGCCTCGATTGCAACCGCCCTTCCCTTGAAATTATTCCGAATCGCCAGTTTGCCATCCGAATCAAACAGCGTGAAAATAACAATCTCGCCGCTGTCAGCAAGAAGATATCCCGTGTCATTGCTTGGGTCAATAATCGCCTTCTTTACCTCTGAAATCCCATATTTCTCGAGCTTAATCATATACTCGTCGCACTTTCTCAGCGAAGTGAGAACTACCGAATTCCTGTTGCAGCCGCTTGCGAAATGCACATCCCTATTCGTCACCACGACATAATAATTCGACGTAAATGCGGATTCAAGCACACTTTCGCCCTGATGGACCTTAATCTCTATCTTATCCTCTAAACCAACGGTCGGCGCGGGCGATAATTTCCTATGCTCAGTTTTGCATTCTTTGCTGCAAACAATATTTTCCCCGAGCTGTTTCATCCTGTTAAAATAAGCGTATGCACATGAGGGCGTAGCTACAATCGCGAGTGCCACGCCCAATGCAACGGCCTTTTTCTTCAGCTCAGACATTCAAAACACCATTCTTTTCCAATGCTCAACTATTTCTTTTTCCCTTTTCTTCCCTTTCCCTTCTCCTCTTCTCTTTCTTCTGCTTTTACCCAGGGCGTACGATCAGCCACTGTTGAGGAAAAATCTTCCCTTTTTAATTTGATATCTTCTACTATGCCTTTTTCTACATCAAGAGAAGGGCCCTTTTCTTCTTCCGCAATATATTTGTTGCTCTTTTCCACATGCGTGTTCTGAAGCGCATCCTGCGTCCCTGGATTAAGATGGAATCCCACCTTGCTTGAGATGGTGCGGTCATAAACATCCCTAATCATGGTCTTCCTTTCCAAGTTGCTCTCGTCGATTATTCGCTCTCCAGCTGTCCTGTCGCCGCTTGCCCTTTGCCTAAGCGCTTTCACGAGAAGCATCATTTCCTCAGGGCTCAAGTTAAGCCTGCCCAATAGGAATCTTTCAGTATCTTTTGAAATCTCCACTTTAACCTGTTTTTTTTCTATTACCGATCCTTCAACCTGGAATATCAATCATATCACCTTTGTATGTTAATTGCATATGGGGATTTATATACCTTTTCCTGACGGCAGAACCGCAATTATTGCAGTGCCGCGGCAGCCTCCCCGTAGTCCTTCACATCATAGTCAAACTTGTCCTTTATCGGGTTGAACAGGTAATCTATCATCCCGATTGCAGCGCCGTTTGCGTCATAAACCTTGAGCGAGCCATCTTTCTGGAGCTCAATCTTTTCAGCCCTTTGTGAGAACGTGTACTCAGAAGCAATGTTGCTTTTCCCATTCCAGATTGCGAGGATGAGTATCTTGCCGTTCTTATCGAGAAGATAGATGGTGTCCCTCTCCTCGTCAATTGCAACGTCCGCAATATTCCCTATCCTGCCCCTAAGCTGCAGCATGTTCTCCTTATCATTTTCCGTATCGCTCAAGGCAAGAAACAGCATGGAAACCCTGTCGTAAGGGATGAATATCACCTTGCTTTCAATGAGATTTTTTGCAACAATAACCAGGCTACCTTTTGTGCAGGCGGTTTTGATTATCTCATCGTTCTTTCCGAAATAATCAAACTTCGGGTCAAATGAGCCCTTGAATTCTTTTCCGTTCCACTGAAGTTCGACGTATACTCTTCCGTCTTCAGCATTATAGCCGCACTTAATATTATCATAAATCGGGTGCCAGTTGGCATAGCTTACGTTCTTGTAATTCATCTCAACCTTCGCGGGCGGCTCGGCCGCCGGCTTGGCTTTCTTGAACCCCTTTGCATCAGAACTGCAAGGCGTGAATGCGATGGCTGCAGAAATGCCCAATACTGCAATGCCATAACCTATTTTATTCATAACCGTCAGATAATTAAGACCGTTTCCCCTTTATATACCTTTCTTTTGACAGCCCAAGGGGGAGCGCCGCATTTTCGCAGCGGCGAAAAGCGACGCCTTTTGGCTCTCAGCCAAAAGAGCGCCCCCTTAGTCCGTCACCGCCCAAACCCCCCGTCATTACATGTTACGTATGACCGGAATCCCAAGGATGTGCAGGCACGCCTCAAGGGCCTCGGCATATTTTTTCACGAGCCTTTTCCTGCTCTCGCTCACGCCCTTTTCCTCGCCGATAACCCTGCAGGCCGCATAAAACGAGTTGAATGCTGAGCACAGCTTTATTGCATAATCTGCCATGTTCTGCGGCGCATAGGTGTCCACCGCCCTGGCGCACACCTCGGGGAATTTTGCAATCTCCCGTATGAGCTGCAGCTCGCTTTTCTCCGTGAACACCAATTTTCCGTCCCAGTAATCGTCAATTGTTTCCTTGTCCAGGATGTGCACCGCGCGCGCATATGCGTACTGCAGGTAGGGGCCGCTGTCGCCCTCAAAGCTGAGCGCCTTTTCCCAGTCGAACACCAGCTCCTTCTCCGGGCCGAGCCTGATGAACGAGTACCTGATTGCGCTAATCCCGACAGCCTCGCTTATGCCTTTCTTCTCCTCCTCGCCGTAATCCCTGAACTTATCGCTGATGAGCGCGTGCGCCCTGCTCACACTCTCTTCCACCAGCTCATCCGCTGAGAATCCAATCCAAGTCCCCTTCCTGCCAGATAACTTTTTCCTATGAGAGGTCCTTTCCGCCTTGAGCGTCGCATGCCCGTATGAGATGTGCCTGTAATTGTTCGCCTCCTCTTTGAACCCGGCCATATCCAATGAAACTTTTATGACGTTCTGCGGGTACTCCTGCTCGACACCAATAATATTGACGACCTTTTTCGCATTGCTGAAGTTTGCCTGCTGCCCCTTTGCATTGCTCGTGAAAAGCAGCGCGCCGTTCTTCTGCATTGAGAACTTGTCAAACAGCAATTCATCCTTAATGATGCCCAATTTCCACATCTGGAACGCAATATCTTTTGCCGTATAGGTCGCAACGCCGTTCGCCCTCACCAGCACCTTGTCCGCATCCGTGAGATGCTTGAACATGGGGTGCCCGCTCAGCTCAATGATCTTGCACCCCGCATACTTGCTGTCCCCGCCGGCAGTTTTGAGTATTCCCTTCTTCTCCAGTAAGTCAAGCCCGTTCCTCATTAGCTTCGCGTGCACGATATCGCTTTCCCACACGAGCACGTTCTGAAATATGTTCAATCTCTGCAACGTAATCTTTTGCGCCTCAACGCACTGCACAGCCATCTCCCTGCCCATGCGCGATACCGTCTCGTCGCCCTCCTCCAGCTTCCTCATCAGCTCTTCCACTTCCCTCTTTACATCCGCGCTCTCCTCATACATCCTGGCGGCTTCAACATACTTCTCGCCGAGCCACATATCATATTTCTTCCCCTTCTCAACCGTGGCACCGCGCATGCACGCCCACAGGCTCTGTGCCACCTGCAGCCCCAGGTCGTCGATGTAGTCCATCCTCACCACATCAAAGCCGCCATAGTCAAGCAGGTTGGCAATGCAGTCGCCTATAATCCCATTCCTCAGATGCCCGATGTGCAGCGGCTTGTTCGGGTTAACAGAAGGGTACTCGACAATGACCTTAACGCCGTTCTTTGCAAACCTGTGCTCATACTTCCCTACAAAATCCGTATAGAATTTTTCAGTGAGCGTGAAATTGATATAGCCGTTCGCATTCTTCATCGTATAATGCCCGCTCTCCAAATGCGGCATAATCTTCTCCGCAATCTCTGCGGGCTTTGCCTTTGCATCCTTTGCAACCCTGAACGCTATCCTGCACTCAACATCAACGCCCTCGACTCCCCCGTCCTGCACAAGGTTGAGCACCTCCTCCTTTGCAATCGCTATCCCGTACTCCTTCTCAAGCGCCACGCTTGCCTTCCCTGAAATTTCCTTCTTGATTTCAATAATCATTTGAGCACCTCACTGATGGGGAACCTAGGTTCCCCCTGTGCATCTTCGCCGTGCGAAGATGATGCATCATTCGGCTCCGCCGAATGCATGTCGTGTGGTCTACACCCCTTCCTATTTACAATGTATGGTCCACACGTTTCCATTTATTTTAACACCTTGTTTGTCTTGAAATACCACAGGTACATATCTAATTTGCCGTTAGGCATTTTAGCCTTTTTCGCAATGCCTTTTAATATACCCTCAATTTCCATATATCTTTGCCTGTTCATGGAAGTGAAATGCCCAATCAATCCATACTCCCTCATGAGCCTTAATACATGCAAATCGATAATCGCAACGTCCTTTCCCACACCTACATTCCTGAGGAAATGGCTGGCCTCCTTGTATCCCATGCCTTTCACGTTCTGCACGAGCCACTCGCGCGCCTCATCAACCTCTGTAAAATCCATAATTATGTCTTTTAATTTCCCGTCGAACCTTCTCGCGCCGATGATGAATTCCGCCCTCCTGTTGTAAAACCTGGAGCCCGCAGCCCTCAATTCAGCAGCGAGCTTTTTCTCAGGCGTTTTTGCAAACCCCTCATAGCCGAGCGCATTCTGCACGCGCATCCCCATCTCCGCGGATGTATTTGCAGTTAGTATGCAGAAGCACAGCTCGGAAAACCATTTCTTCTCCCCTGCGTTAAGCATCCCCTGAAAATCCTCCCACCTATCTTTTATTGCTTTTATTGTTTCATCGTCAGTGCCAGCAATCCTTTTAAGCAGTGGGTCCATCGTAAGCTTATGCCTCAAAACCTTTTTAAAGCGGAATTAAGAGAATACTTACGACACAAATGAAAATGCTCAAGCCCAAAAGGCAGACAATCCGCAGGCATTCTGCCTGGGACGAGTTCGACCGCAGGAAAACAAGAAGGGAGCGCAATATTGACGAGTACCTGTGCATTGTCAACCACTTACTGTTCGATTCGGTCCGCAAGTCTTATGCTGCGGGTGTAAGGGAGTCGCTGGCTGAGGGGGCAAACGTCGATGCCAAGGGAGATTATAACCTGACACCGCTCATGATTGCTGCGCAGCGTGGCGATGTCCTGATGTCAGAGCTTCTCCTTTCATTCAATGCAAACATAAATCAGGGCGACAAGTACGGCCTCAGCGCATTGATGTTCGCTGCGATGAAGAACCGCCTCGATGTTGCCCTGCAGCTTCTGAAAAAAGGCGCATACGTGAATGCGGAGAGCGAGGACGGCAACACTGCGCTCATCTTTGCCGCCATTGAGGGCAACGTGAGCATGGCGCGGCTCCTCATCAGCAATGGCGCCTCAGTAAACCAGGTCAACGATGATAAGGTTACGACCATAATGCTCTCGTCCTACAAAGGCCACAGGGGCATGGTCCTGCTGCTTGTGGAGAGCGGGGCGGACGTGAACCTATTGGATAACGAGGGAAATTCCGCACTGGCATACGCGCAGCGAAAACACCATTTGGAAATCATGAATATACTAATCAATGCGGGCGCACTCTACGTCGTCAAAAAATCCGGAAAGGCGTGAAATTATTCTTCCCTCTGCGCCACGCCAATGTCTTTTACCCTTTTCTTTATTTCCACTTCGCTTGGCTTAAGCCTGAACGCCAGCGGCACTCCTGTCTTTCGGTCCATGGAATCGTCGGCATTGCGCCTCAATTCACTCAGCATGGACCGCCTGAGCTCTGTCTTTATTTCGGTCCCGTCACTTCTAATTATGGTGCCGTCCCTGAGCATTTCCCTCAGTGCGGCGTATTGCTCTGGCCCTGACTTGAGGTTCAGGGGCACGGGCTTCCCGTTCTCATAAAATTCCTGCTTGGGAACATTATTGGTTTTTATCGTATAAGCAGCATTCCCCCACGTGAGCGTAAACTCGTGGGCATAGTTAACCTGCTCTTTTTCCTTCTCCTTATATACCTGCGATCCCTTGTCTACCATTTCTATCCCCAATAACAATTGGGTATATGGCTTTAAATATTTTCCGAAATCCATGTTTTTTAATCAGACGCGAATTATTTCTTCCCAATCAGCTGCATGAGTTCCTCAGCCTCAATCCTCAGCCTGTATTTTGCAAGTATCTTTTGCGCATCCCCGCCCTCTTCTTCAATTATTTTCTTGAGTGCTGCTCCTGTAATCCTCCCAAGCCCCTTTTCCTTGATTATCACATCAATCCCGGCTTTTGGGTTTTTGCACAATTCTCTGATAAGCTCCTCAATCGCCTTTTTTGTTATCCTGTTATGCGCATACTGCTGCAGCACCTCAATTAACCGTTCGTCATCAATCCTGTCAACGGGAATCCCTTCCCTTGAAATCGTCTTGAGCGAGCTCACGAACGTAACCGCGGCAACCTTGGCGTCAACGCCCATCCCAACCGCCCTGTTATATGCGCCAAGATGCGGCGAGCGCAGCAGCTGCGGCGCCAAATCCTTATTTGTCTGCCCCTCCAGCTCGCGCAGCACATCCTCTGGGTTTCTCGGAGCATATTTCTCCGATTCCCTAATCAAATCCTCTGTTACGATGATGGGCTCCACATCCGTTTCAGGGTACATCCTTGCGCCAGTGGGCATGGGCCTCATGAACTGGCTCTCCCCGTTCTTGAGCGGCTTTCTTGTCTCGCTGGGGATCTTTTTCATGTACGCCCTCTCAACAACGCTCTGGAACGCGAGCCTCATCTTCTCGTCAAAATCTCCAATCAGTATTGCGTATGAGCTTCTCAGGCCGGCCTTCAATTCCTTCTCAACCGCATTCTTGTCAACGCCGTATTTCTCGAAATCCTCATCACCGTGAATCATCCCGCCGAACCCAAACGTCCTTGCATAGTCCGCAAGCTCCGTCCCGTATCTCCTGTTCTCGTACAATTCAAAGCCGAGCATTCCCTTCAATCCCGGAAGCAGTATGCCAATTACGCGCGCCCCATTTCCTATCGCTTTTGGAATGAATCCCTTACCGCTCTTGAACAGCTCGGTCAAATCAACATAATCCGGCTCTTCAGGGTTTTTCGGCTTTTCCTCCGCAGGAATTTTCCTGATGAGCTCAATCAGCCTCTCCTGCCTCAGCACTTCCCTGTTCACGATCAGCGGGATGTCATCGAGCTCCTGCACGCCCTTGATTTCACAGCGCACACCGCCGTCCACAGAAATATTCATGTCCTGCCTTATTGTCCCGATTCCTCTCGCAGCCATCCCGGTCATGCGGAGCATCATCCCGATTGATTCGGCAACCTCGCGCGCGTGCTCCCCGTCCTTAATGTCGGGCGCGGTGGCAATCTCTATGAGTGGCACACCCAATCTGTCAAGCGAAAACCTCGCGCTCCCCTTTTCCTCCAAAATCCCTGCGCTTTCCTCCTCAACGAACAGCGCCTGGATTCCTACCTTTCCACCTTTGCAATCTAAGTGCCCGCCAAGCCCCACAAGCCCGGACCTTTGGAACCCGGATGTGTTGCTCCCGTCAATCACAATCTTCCTCATGAAGAAAATCTCATCCGCGATTGCCATGCGCATGTGCCTTGCAACCGCAACTGCAACCTCCAGCGCAGCAACATCCGCATCGTGGGGCGGCTCCTCATCTGTCTCCACAAGGCATGAGTTGTCATATACAGAATACACAAAATTTGCGCTCTTGAGCTCCTCCCTTACGGCGGCAATGTCCTTCTCGCCCATCTCGCTCTTCACCGCGTGCAGTCTCCGTTTTATCTCGCCTTTCACAATGCCCGCAGAATGGGATGGGCACCTGCAGAACAGCTTGCCCGTGTTGAGCCTCTGGTGTATTTCAATCCCGACCTTCACTCCTTATTCTCCTCGCAAAATGCTTTAAATATTACGCATTATTAATACATCCATGTCTTCAGACCAGCTCATACCGACTCGCATGGAGCTCATGAAAATCAAGGACAGGAAGAAGCTTGCCGAGAGGGGGCACAAACTGCTTAAGCAGAAGCGTGACGCCCTGATAATCGAATTCTTCAAGATATATAACCGCGCCAGCGATATGAGGGAGAGGCTGAACGGGGAGCTCTACAAGGCATACATGCAGATGGCCACTGTTGAGATTCGCCACGGCCCGCTAATGCTCAACGCCGCCGCTGAAGGCATGCCCGAGCCCTATGTCATAGAGGTCAGGGAAAGGAACGTGATGGGAGTCCGCATACCCGAAGTGAAGAAGGAAAAGAAGGAAACCGGCTATGCCTACAGCGTCATGACGACCGATTACAGCATGGATGAGACCGTTGCCGCGTTCCAGAAAGTGTTAACGATGATTCTTGAGCTTGCGGAGACCGAAAATGCGCTCAAGAGGATAATCAAGGACATTGAGAAGACCAAGAGGCGCGTCAACGCGCTCGAGTACATTCTTATCCCGAGGCTTGAGGGGCAGGGAAAGCTGATTACGCTCAGGCTTGAGGAGATAGAAAGGGAAAGCTTCTTCGTGCTCAAGCAGCTGAAAAGAAAGGCAAACGCCAACGGCTAATTCTGTTGCATTATCTATTTTTCAACCGCACAGGAGAATAAAACAGAAAGAAATAGTTAGCCTGTCCTGGCCCTCTGGTAGCATTGGTTCTGCCAGTCCCTGTAGAGCGGGTCGGTTATCTTGTCGCATTCTGACCTTAGCGTCTCATTATCAACTATGCTGTCCGCGAAGCAGCCCCAGATATAGCCGGACTCATTTATGTCCTGGCAGATGGACGGCATCAGGTTAATCTGCGCAACCCTCACCTTGCAGTATGCAATGTCCTTTGCAGCGGAAGCAAACGTGCCGCTATATTCGCAGAGGCTCGGGTCTTTGAGTTTTCCCGCAACATCGATAAGACAGTCCTTCCTTGTCTTGTAGGAGGTTATGGGCAGGCACTCGGAATAATTGCCGCTTGAATAGGCGACACTCGACTGGCAGTCCTCCCTGTAGATTTGGTCACTTATCTGGTTGCATATGTTTCCATTCGTTCCCGTAATCCTCGCGAACGTCTTTATGCACTCTTTCCTGGAGGCGTCATATTGCTCATAAACATAGCACCTGTAGGGGTCCATCAGCAGTATTGAATTGCACGCGCTCTTGTCCATGCTTCCGGAAGTAATCGCATCACACGCCTTGCTGCTGTTGGTCTTGAATGCGAATTTCAGCAGGCATTCGCTGTTTGTGCCGCAGTAAAACAAGTCATTTGAGGCAAGCGCCTTGCACAATGACTGGTCCGGGTCGTTGGCGCACATTGAGAACCCGACGCTGATCTGGCAGTTGTGCCTCATCTCATCATTCACAATCCCGCTACAGTTAGTCGCAGTGAAATAACAGGAGTCCTTAAGTGAGGCATCCTCAATATAGGAGCATAGTGACTTGTTCAGCAGGCAGGCATCCACATCCGCCCTCGTAAGCCCCCTGCACGGCCCGACCACAATCTCCTTTGTTACGTTTTCCACTGTTTGGTTCTCCGTCAGGTTTTCCGTCACATTTGGCTTTGGCGGCTTTGGCGGCGTGGGCGGCTCAAAGCATCCGGCCATGAACGAAAACAACAATACTGCGATAATGAACACGAAAATAGCTCCCTTCATGCCTTACCCTTCGTTAATAATATTTAAATCACTGATGGGGAACCCAGGTTCCCCCCGTGCATCTTCGCCGTGCGAAGATGATGCATCATTCGGCTCCGCCGAATGCATGTCGTGTGGTCTACACCCCCTCCTGCGAATATTTAAATTTGTTATCTACTCAAAGAACGTCATAGGGCTCCTGTAGTCTAGCCCGGTTAAGGACATTGGCCTCTCAAACACTGATGGAAGGGGGCACATCCCCCTTCCCTCGTGTGGCGTCAACCTATGGTTGACGACTTGCACAAACCTCGTTTGTGCAATGGTCTACACCTAACCCCCTGCGGGTTTGGGTTGTACTAAAGAGAACGCCGAAAGCCCGGGTTCGAATCTCAGCCCAAGGGGGAGCGCCGCATTTTCGCAGCGGCGAAAAGCGACACCTTTTGGCTCTCAGCCAAAAGAGCGCCCCCTTAGTCCGAGACCGCCCAAACCCCCAATGGTTTGGTGGTATTTCGAAAATCCCGGCAGGAGCTTTCTTATTCTTTTATTTCTTGCTGCAGATACCCTAGTGGTGAGCCTATGGGTATAATACAAGAGTTCAAGGATTTCCTGAACGAGTACAAGGTTGTTGGCCTTGCCGTCGCTTTCATAATGGGCGCCGCCACAACAACACTCGTGCAGTCGCTTGTCAACAGCATCATAATGCCAGTTATCGGCATATTCCTGCCCGCGGGTGACTGGCAAACGGCAACGATAATGGTTGGCTCGGCAAAAATAGTGTGGGGCGCATTCGTTGCGGCACTGATTAACTTCATCATCATCGCGGTCGTGATTTTCCTGATTGCGAAGATAATGCTTAAGGAAGATAAGGTCTCGAAGAAATAAGGCATTTTTCTTGCCCTTTTTTTTGATTTTCTTTATTAATTTCACGCGAGATTATAGCCTTATGGTAAAAGTCGTTTCCACTTACGGCCCAATGCTTGAGCAGAAAGGCCTTCTAGAATCGGTGTGCACCGAAAGCGACGTCCTGCGCATTAACATCTCGCACACCACCATTGAGCAGGGCATACACCAGTATAATCTTCTCAGAAAATTCGGCAAGCCCATCATGATAGATACCTGCGGGCCCGAGGTGCGCATCCGCACAAAGGAGAAATTCCTGCTCAAAAAAGGCCAGCACATAAAGATAGGCAGGCCAAACTCATCGGCGAAGATATGCCTGGACCAGGACATCTATCCTCACATGAAGGCCGGTGAGATGATTTATTTCGACGATGGAATGGTGGCAGTTTCGCTGGTATCAAAATCGAAGGGCCTGATGGAGTTCCGCACGCACGAAGATGTTGAGATAAGGGACCATATGGGCGTCAACATGAAGGGGCGCTCGTTCAACTTTCCCGCGCTCAGGAAATTCGACATTAGCGTGCTTCGCTCCACTGCGCCCACATTTGTCGCGCTCTCATTTACCAGGACGGCAGCGGACATAAAGGAGGCGCGCAGGCACACCGATGCAAAAATAATCGCGAAGATAGAGAATTGGGACGGCGTGAAGAACATAGGATCGATAATGGATGAAGCGGACGGTGTCATGATTGCCCGTGGCGACCTGGGCGTTGAGGTCCCGGCCGAAGAGGTTCCCATAATACAAAAGGAGATAATCGAGCTTGCAAACAACCACGCAAAGCCCAGCATAGTCGCAACCCAGGTGCTATACTCAATGGTTGAGCACCCGGTCCCCACGCGCGCGGAGGTGAGCGACATCGCAAACGCAGTGCTTGACGGCACCGATGCAATCCTGCTTTCCAACGAGACCGCAGTGGGAAAATATCCGCTGCAGGCGGTACGCGAGGTGAAGAAGGTGGGCAAGCGTATCGCATCCCACGTCTGCACGAAAATCCAGGGAAATTTGCACATTAAATCCCTTGACACGGCATCTGAAATTCTCAGCAACACCATCTACTCAATAGCATCCAAAAGGGAAATCGACAAGATAGTCGTGATAACGCGCTCCGGCTACAACGCGCACATGCTTTCCAGGTTCAAGCTGCCCAAGCCGCTGCTTGCGATAACCACTGAAGAAAAGGTCGCGCTTGAGCTCAACCTGCTCTACAATGTCACCCCAGTCAAGTGGGAAGCCCTGCCGAAGAAGAACGTCGTGCCAAGGGCTGCCCTATTCTGCCTTGAGCACGGGCTCATAGATGAGACAGACACGGTGGTGTTCACCGCGGCGGTGAGGACGCAGAAGAAGGACATAATGAACCTTATCGAAGTGCACGACATGAAGGACATGCTGCAGTATCTCGAGTTTTGAGCGAAAAACAAATATTAAAAAGCTATTACAACCGAAGATATATTCGTGCCGAGGTGGCAGAATCCGGTAATGCGTACGCCTTGAGTATGGGTGAGGGAGAAGCGTCTCCCTCTCCCATAAGACCCAACTCCCTCTCAAGAGGGTTTTGGACTCCTGTGGATTGAAATTCTCCTTCGTATGAGGGGGAGGTGTAGACCACACGAGGAGGGGGATACTTCCCCCTCATCAGTGAGCGTATGTCCGCAAGGACTCAGGAGTTCAAATCTCCTCCTCGGCGCTTTCTTTTTTAATTTTTCGCCTCGTCGGTTTTGCCTTCGGCAAAATCTCTGCAGCAAAGAGCTGCAGATTTCCTCCTCGGCGCTTATAATCACTTAAGCGAATCCCTAATTTTCCTCAATAATTCGTCCGGCTGGGCAGCGCCCCTAATCCTAAGCCTGTTGTTTATATTGGTCATGGGCGTCGCGCTAATGTCATACTTTGTCGCCAATTCCGGGAAGAAAGTAACATCAATAATCCGCACCTTGATCTTATCATTGAGCGCTGCAAGCTCATAGGCCCACCTTACCTGCGGCGGCGAGTAGTCGCAGTTTGCCATTACAAAAACGTCAATGTCAACCGGCTCACCAATGGCCATCACCGCAACCCTTGCATCATTATCCATGATATATCTCGCGTTTGACAAATCAACGAGATAATTCACGAGCACCCACATCTGCTTGCCCATGGGGAATCCCATGTAAGTCAGATTGTCTAATATCCTAACCCCTGGATATCCCTCGGCCACCCTTGTTTCCTCAACAACAATCTGGCCCTTGGATGCCTCGCCGATTTTCCTCCCGAATTGCCTGAGCGAATCGCAGAGGTTGCAGTTGGGCCCGGTCAATATCTGCAGCTTCAGCCCCTTATTTAGCTTTGAGAATTCCTTCTCAAGCAGTGAGAACGTGATGTCGTCAATGGCGGGCATTTTTTAGGGCACCCCCTGAACGTTAGGAACATTATTTGTTGCAGGCACGTTGCCTGTATTTGCCGCAACTTGGTTCTTGATAAGGTCCTGCTTCTGCTCCTTTATCTGCGCCTGCAGCTTCCCCATATCGCACTCGTTCCTGTAATCATGGTACGCCTTGAGCACTTTGCAGGGCAGGTCATTCTTCACGGTTTCGCTCTCCCCATTGCCCTTCTTTATGGTCACACCGTTGCAAATGGAAACCAGGTTGTAGCTCGGAACATTCATCGCCAGGTCAGATTTTTTGTCAAGCAATTCAGAGTACATGTCAGGGCTGTTCTTCAAGAGCACATACATGAACGCGGCCTTGCCAAGCTCGCTCTCATAGCTCTTGGTCGGGTCGATATTATTGCGGTTTATTATGCCGGCCGTGTTCAGCCGGTCCTCCATATCATACCAGTCCTTGCAGTTGTCAATCTCCACGCCGAGCGTCATGAACGCATGGACGAGATGCCTGCTCAATCCGCATCTCTCCGCAATCACTTCTGATTTTGGGTAGAATTCCAGGCATCTTGGCAGGTAGATAATCTTCGGCTTCACTCCCGAGTCAGTGCTTCCCGAATCCGTTTTCTGTTGTTCCTCCTGTGTGGGCATTCCGGGGGCAGTATAGCTGTCCCAGCCTGTCCATCCCTTTGCAACATCCTCCATTGCCCCGAAATCAATCTCCGGGATGCAGGGCTCATAGGAAATGGCCCCAGTGTTTGTTGTGCTAAGCTGGTCCGCAGAAAGCTTGTTTATCTTGTCCAGCTCTTCCTGGCCAAGGTAAAGCATTGGATAATCCGTGAGGTAATCGCACTCCTGCGTTAAGTTAACCCCGTTGCTTTGGAACGTGATTGGCTCCTTTTTGTAAGGGGGGCTGTTGTAGTATTTGCACAGCGCAAACCAGTCGCGCATATCCCCGTTCAGGGCCGATGCCCCCGCAGTGGGCGATGTTGAGAGAGTTGACATGCTGTATGCGTTCTTGCTGGGGTCATTGTTAAGCGGGTTTTCCGGATAATCAAAATACTGCGAATATGCCGCGCCGAAAATTCCCGTCATTCTCATCATCGTTATTCCGCTATAGAATTCCAACACAATGTTGTTTGTCTGGCCGCTGCAGGCCTGGTCAATGGAGAAGATGAGGAATGACGGCTTCCCGTACCTGTTCAGCACGAACCTGCTCCTGTTTGTTGTATCTATGATTGCAAGCCCGGCATCGCAATTGTACTTTTCCTTGTCCACGTTGACCGTAAGTATTACCGCGCTGACCTTTGCCATTTGCGTCTTATAGTTGGTGTTTAGCGCATCCAGCGTCTCAAATATCTCCGCATCGGTCTCCTGCTTTGGGAACACTGCCACCTTGCACCCTTTCACGCTCTTCGTTTCGTATTTGTTGCAAGCCCCGTTTACATCGGTGTCAATGCAGTACTTCTCAGTGGAGCCTACGCACCCCTCGTAAATCGCATCAATCTGCGCGCTAATCTCCTTCACTTTGCTTTTATCAAACCTCGCTTCAGGCGACATGAACACCGGCGCGGTTGGGTACATCGTGTCAGTGAATGTCTGCTTCATGAAATCCTTAATCCACGCGCTTTCATAATACGTGCCTTCGGTGTAAATGACATAGAACGGTATTGCTCCCTTGCTCAGCGCGCATTCCACCGTATCCCCTTCGCTTGAGTCAAAAGTGCCGAACTTTTTCTGGTTATAGAACGGCGGCCTGTACTTTGAGTAGAGCACCTTCACAACATATCCCTCGCCCATATTGCAGCGCAGGTTTGCCTGCTCATACTCGGTGTAGGTGGCCCCCTGCCCTATCTCGAACTCCCTCACATAATTTCCCTTGTTATTGGTGAGGTAGGAATAGAGATAATCGCGCGAGCAGTTCTCAACAAAGAAGCAGGAGCCGCTATCAAGGCCCGTTGTGAACATTCCAAGGAACGCATTGCTCGACCCGTTTGTGCACATCATGCAGGTGCACTGCTGGTCCTTTATGACGCTAATGGATGCGTTCAGCACATACATTTTGTAATCACTAGGATTCTGAAGGCATCCCGCAAGCATCACTACTGATGCCAGAATGAGCACTAAAGCCAAGCTGAAATTAATCTTCATGGTGTTCCCCCTGTCCCGTACATTCCCATGTACATATTCCTGAGCCTTTCGCTCAGGGTCTCGTAAGTCTTCCACGAGTCGCCGCGCCAGGGCGGCCTCGAGATGTAATTCTTCGCCCTAATGGCAGAATACTTCATGTGGTTGCGGTACTTGTATGCCGAGCCCAAGCCGAAAAGTCCCAGCAATGCCGGTGCGGTTAACATCGGCATGAAATACATCGCTATCGCAGGTACGAGCGGCTGCCACCTGGTCTCCTCGGCGAACTCCGTCATGCGCACAATCTCCGTTGCAACCTCAGTGGGCTTCATCGTCCTCTTGTAAAAGTCCGCATATCCTGAATACCTCATTGCGGGTGTTGAGAGCTGCGGGTTGTAATGCATAATTCCCCAGCCCCTGTTCGGGTACATTGATTCCGGCCCGCCCAGCGCGGTCTCTATGAAGTTAATCTCCCTCCCCGCAATGAAGCCGGAGTTGGCCACAACGCCGTATATGCCCACATCCATGAGGTGCTCGGGCGTCTTCTTCATCGACCTGCTTTCCTTCATGGAGAATAGGATGTCCTGGAAGTCAATCACAATATCATTGGGCTTGTAGAGCAGGTAGTTGAGGCAGTCCCTCGGCCCCCTCGCAGTGGCGCGGAAGTCATCGGTAAACATCTCCAGCAGTTCAGAAATCCTCATCTCACCGTAGGGATTCCTGCTCAAAAGGTAGGGCGCAAAAACCGGCGGGCTCCTGTCCTTTGCAGTTGTCCTGATTACTTCGCCGAATTTAGCAAGCCTGTCCTTGAACTTCATGTACATCATTGCCTTTACCGAGTTCATCTTGTCGCCAAAAAAGCCGCCAGTGCCTTTCATCGGCTCGTATACCGCGGGCACGCCGGTCATGAGCCGGGTCACCGAATATCTCTGGGCATACGTTCTTTGCACCTTCCTGATTGGGTGCGCAAGCATCATTGAGGTGAACCAGCCGGCATTGCCGTGCCTGCCGTAAGTCACCAGCTGCTGCATCAGGGTTGATGGCAGCGGCCCTGCAAACTGGTATCCCGCCTGCCCTGAAAAGTTGAGGCCGTACCCCTTCATGCGGGTGTGCGCCTGGGCGGCGAACGTTGAGTACAGTGTGTATGCCCTCATGAGGAATTTCTCCGATATGAACGCGGAGTTTCTCAGGTGCGCAATCATCAGATTCTCAAATTCGGTCCTCTCCTTGGCCTTCGTCTTGACAGCCTCAGAATATAGCTTTATCTCATCAACAATGCTGAACGGCGTCTTAGCCCTAGCCGAAGTTTTTCCTTTCCATTTGGCCATCTGGAAGTTGCCGAATCTCATCAGCTTTAATGAAAGGTCCCTGCTGATTTCAGAAAGCGTGAGGTTCCAGAATCTCTTGTACTTCGCCCTCTCCATGTTGATTGGCTCAAGCAGCTCATCGACCTTCATGCCCGCGGAGAGCTTGTCTTCAAGGCCGTGCATGCCGTCATACCTCTGCAGGTAATCTTTCACTTTCGCTTTCATTCCTATTCTCAGAGACTTAATTTTATGCGATATCTCCTCATTGTTCCTATGCAGTGCGCCTACCCCATAGCTTCCATTAAGCAGGTGATGAAATGCCTGCGCAAATTCGATTGCATTTTCAGATGACCTAAGCCTCTTGGTGATTATTTCCAGTGCGCCTGGCGGCAGGGAAGACAGTGCTGACCTAACCTCGCTGTCCGCAAGAATTTCATCTGCAAGCGTTCTGAAATTTGCTGGAGTGGCCGCACTCCTAATCTTGCCTGCATATCTCATTTCGACTCCCGCTGCGTTTATGGTGAATCCGGCTTCTTTGTACACTCCTGCATCCACAAATACCGAC
The DNA here is from genome assembly GCA_903832205.1 of uncultured Microcaldota archaeon. Lineage (GTDB taxonomy): Archaea > Micrarchaeota > Micrarchaeia > CAILAH01 > CAILAH01 > CAILAH01. The sequence goes on from CAILAH010000063.1 coordinate 34,665, forward strand.
TCAAACATGCTATTGAACGCGCGCTCCAGCTCTGCCTTGCTTTTTGCGCTTGTTATCTTTGCCTCAATTCCCCTCATTTTGCTTGCCCTATAAGTTACATCTTGGGATGCTGTCAAGGCAGCACTTATTTCAGGGTCGGCAAGGATTGTTGCTGCCACTCTGCCGCAGTCTGCAGCGTTCGCAATTGCGCTTATCTGCGGCCCATACTTGGCTTCCAGGGCGGCCTTATCAATAATCAGGTTTTCCATTGATGGAAGTGCGGCCTGCACCCTTTGCTTTGCCCTATCAAGCTTGCCAATGAGCTCATCAACGGCAGTGTCAACCAGCGTAAGGTCCTTCTTCGTCTCCTTGGCTGGATCCTTTGACGCCTCAATCTTGCTCTTTATGTCTTTCAGCAGGTCATCAATTTCCTTCTCGGCATCCGGCGGCAATGTAAGGCCCTTGAGCTCACCCTTCAGCTGCTTCACGAACGTGCTCTTGGAAACGTTCTCAATGAATCCGATTTCTTTCCTCGCGTAATCAAGCTCGTGCTGGCCTTCCTCCTTTCTTAGCCTGCTCTTGCTCATAAGGTCTAGCAGATTCTCCTGCATCACGAATTCCCCGACCAAATTCTTGCAGGTGTCTATCACTTTGTCTAGTTCTATGAGTTCGTCTGGTTTTTTCGGGTTACGGTAACGCAAATCTCCTGCAGTTTCCACAACATTGATTGCATCAAGCACCTTCAGGTACTCCCCAAGAATTTCCATCTTCTTTCCTTGCCTGTCATAGTCCTCAGGGCTTATTGTGGGGCTCTTGAGCATCCTATCAATCGTTGTAATCTCCGCTTTAATTCCCGGGATACCCCTGATGTTGTTTATATCACTCAGCTTAAGCTCGCGCCCTGCCAAATCCGTTTCCATTTTTTCCTTTATGTTGATGAGCTCGGTTTTCAAATTCTCTTTGATTTTTTCCGGCTTGAGCATGATCTTGAGTATCTTGTTAAACTCCTCCTTGTCAATCTCGGCCTCCCTGCTCATCAAATATTTCAGCTTGTAGGCCTCGACAAGCTTATTCGCAAGCTGCTCATTCCTTGTAACGTCTTTTGTGAACTCGGTATTGCCGCGGAATGCGCCAAGCACGTGCTTCTTGAGATATCCGCCGTGCCTTGTGAATGTTACCGTTGTGGTCTTTGCCTCCGCCATAATCCCGATGTAAGAGCCGTGCAGGAAGTTGTTTGACCTTGCAGCAAGCCAGGTGTTGACCCTTCTTGTGAGCGTCTCCTCAATGGGCGAAACTATCGTCCTTCCTTTCTCGTCAATTGCAAACCCTGCATTGACCATTGTGTCCGCACTGCCCATGGTCTCATATTTCGGCATGTACTTGGGGCAGGCCAGATATTCTCCCTTGGATTCCACTATCCAGGGCACCTTTGCAAGCGCCTCACCGGGGAGATAGGCGCCTACGTGCATGATTGCGTTGCTGCCAAGCAGGTCATAGAATTCTATGTACTTCTTTGCCTGATCCGCGGTTATTGTGATACCCTTCCCCGCTGCCCTCGCGATTACCTTGGCTGCCAGGTCATTTTTCCTATTCGGAAGCTCTTTGTTCGCTATGACAATAAGGTTCTGCGTCTCCTCATACGAAACCCTGCCATAATCAACATTGCCCGCGCTATCGCGGGTGACTGGCACCTCAAATGCCTTTACGAAAATATGCTCCTTCCCGTTAATCTTATCCTCAACGAAAAGGTCATAATATGCCTCGCTCTCCTTGGAGACGTCCTTGAAGAAGTCCATCATCGCGGGGAACATTACGCCCTTCCATTTCTTGTCCATCTCAAGAAGCAGGTCCTCCGCCTCCATGTTTTGTGCCTTGCCTTTCTCGATTATGAATCCCATGCTCTCGTTTATTTTTACCATCCTGTTTTTCTTGTCCTTGTTGAGCACCCTGCCGTGGTCTTCGGTAACCTTTATGCAGGTGTTCTCCCACTCTGCCGTGTTTGCCAAATCGCCAATGTTCTCCTTGAGCCCGACGCGCCCCATCACTCCCGTCGCCCTGTTGAGCGCCGCAGTGGCCGACCACTCAATCACCGCTTTCTCAACGAGCGTAGAATCGTTGCTTAGCTTCACAAGGTTTTCCTGTGAGTTGGCCTGGGCCTCATGGGTCTCCATTGCGGTCCCCATCCTATTGCTGAAATTCGTGTATGTGGCCTCATCCATCTTGAGATGATAAATATCACGCAGCGAGTTTAGTGTGCGCTGCCTTATCTGCCCAAGCCTGTATTCGCGCTCCAAATCAGGCATCTCGTGGCCCTCAATCTGCCCCATCTCGCGTATGCGCATCTGCAGGTCCGACATCTGCCTGGAATAATGCCTGCGCACGTTCTCAAAGTCATTCCCCATATTTGTATCCCTAACTGCCTTCTTCTTGGTCATGTTATGCGCTTCCTTTTCGAAACTGCCAATCATGTAATGGAACGCTTCGCTGAACGCGAGGAAGCCCATCTCCTCCCGTGTTATGTCCTCAACTCTCCTCTTGTACCTTTCGGGCCTGTTTGTGGCGCCAATGAGCGAGAAGAGCTCGTCATCACCCACATACCTGGCGTGCGTTTCGCGGATCTTCTCGGGCGTCTCGAACTTCTCCACATTTGACATCATGCGCACGGCCGCGTCAAGCCCTTCGTTTTTTGCCTTTATGAGAACGTCCTCCCTGACGAAATCATCCAGCTCCAAATAGCGCCTCAGCTGCTGCTGCTGCGTCTCGATTATCGCGTCATACTTCAGCGGGTCCTGGCCGATTGCCCTGCCCGCGCCAATTATGAATGCCGCCTCTTCAGGATCAGAAATGGAAGTCAAATTGTCAGTTGCAATGCCGTAAACTTCATTGAGTGCATATCTCTTTGAAGTGTATTTTCCGTCGCTTGGCGTGAGCACCTTGTAGAATCCTTCCCTGGTGTACTCATCATACTTCTGGACCTCAACAAACAGCCCCTCCTCTTTCTTCTCCATGGTGTCCCTGTAAAGCTGCCCCCAGCCGTTGTCATAAAATTTATCCTTAATCTTCTCGTGCCTCTCCACAACCTCCCTGGTCTCGCCAATGAGCTCGCCGCGCCACTTGTCCATCTCCTCATCGATTTTCTTTAGCGCACTCGTGCCCGTAATTCCCTCCTTTGATTTCTCAATGAATTCCTTGAGCAGCCGATTGTTTATGTCGTTGATAAGCTCCTTCGACAGGTTGGTCGTGGCGATGACTGCCTCCTGTGCGGGCTTGATCAGGTCAGGCTTTAATGTTCCGGACTCTTTTGCCAGAGCCCATTTTTCCTTGGCCTCATCCAACTTTATCTCTGCAAAATCAATCTCTGCCTGAATGTCGGTAAGCTTCTTATTATGCGCCTTTTGCGTCGCTATTGGCACTGCATAGCCGAGCATTCTTGCATCTGCCTGTATCTGCTCGAAATCCTTGTATTCCTTGAAATAGTTCTGCTGCAGCTTGTCAACCTCGCCTTTTGAGGACCTGTACTTCATTCCGCTTCTTGCATATTCTGCAGCGCGCAGGGGTGTCTCCACGGACATCTTAACCCAGCCGCGCAAGTCGTCCGCAACCCTGACCGCATATCCGACTCCTGTAATCGATTCCGCCCTTCTCCTTAGCGGCGAGATGGTTCCGGTTTCTGAAAAGAGCCCCTCGCGCCCAGATCTGCCTTTTGCAATCTCATCGATGGTCTTATGATAGCTTTCTGGCAAGACTGCTTTCACCTTGCCCACGGTGCCGCCAACTCCAACCACTCCCCTGTCTACCAGGGAAGCAAAATCTGAGACCAACCTTTCGGAGACATACTTATTGGCAAGCATGATGCCGGGACTCTCTCTTCGCGAATTTCCGCTGCCCTGCATTTCCCACATATCCTTTATTTTTTGGCGTGCCCTTATGGCAGCGGCATTTTTATCGCTTGCAATTATTCCCTTATTCGCCGCGTTCACAAGCTCCGCGCCGATGTTCGCGTACATGCCATATGTCTGGTTGTAATCAATCACAATCGCCCTGTTGATTGCGATGCCCTTGACCGAATCGCTAATTTTCTTGAGCGCCTCCCTCTTTTTGTCCTCAACCCGCTCCATTATTTCCCTGTAAATCCTCTCTTCCTCTTTTTTCCTGGCAGTATCGTTGGGCGCGCTTCTTACCGAGTCAGAGCTCTTCGCGATGCTGCGTGCAGTCCCCTTGATTGAATTCTCCAGCTCCCTCTCGTGCTCATACTGCTGCTTCCTCAGCACCTTCATCTTATCCTCGCTTATGCTGATTTTTATCTCCGGCTTCCTGCGCGCACTTGGCAGCCTGGGGGTGGTAATATCCAGCAATTTTAGCGGGTCCTTTCCGGATGCGTAGAGCCCGGCCATCAGGAACCCGATTACAACGAAGAAGTAAATGCACGTGTTCTGGAATCCCGGATTTTTGCTTATCGTCTCGATGACTTTCGTCAGCGGCACATCCAGCGGTATGAGTGAGTTCTGGCATATCTTCTGCCGCCTGCCCTGGGATGCGAGCAGCGTGTTATCGCCGAGGAATTCCCCGTAAATCTCAATGCACCCGTTATCGAGCGACATCTTGTCAATGTCAAATGTGAAGGTTGTCTGCCCGTTTGAGTCCGTTGTATTGGTTTGGGAAGAACCCCCCGACTTGAGATTAATCGCCTTTCCCTGCAATGGGAACGCCATCGTTCCCGGCGCAACTATTTTCCCCTCCATGCTGCCCGAGCCGGGCGAGTTGGTCCCGCTTATCTGAAGGCCGGAAGGCAGGGCGCCGACATAATTCGGGCTCTGCGAGTTGTCGCTCCCGAACGACTGTGTGATTTGGTAAAGCGTGAGCGTTGCGGTGAATGTGGTGTTGCCGGTCTGTATTATAAACATCTCAATGCTTGTCGCGTTCTTGTCCCCGTATGGGCTCACGAGCTTTGCGGACGCAGGCGTAACAATCAAAATTAGGGCTAGCATTACCAGTGCGAGCATCCGCCTACATATCATGGTAACCAATAACAATTAGATAGATTTCATTATATATATTTTGTTATTCGTGCATCCTTGTCTTTGCGAAGATGGCGTGCCATATCGCCTATGCGAATGCGCATAGCTCCGTCTGATGCTCTCCCGCTACAGGCGTGCCACGCCTGAAATAAAATTAGGCCTAGCCCGCCCCTGCGGGCAGATATCCAAAAGTTATTTTTTACGTTTTCTCCCTCTCATTCCGGGAAGCTTCAGCTCCGGGAACGCCTTCTTGATTACATTCTGGCCCGGGGTAAGCGAGTATCCAAGCAATGCGGCGCCCGCCAAAAATGCGCAGACATCCTTTCCGCTCACGTCATAGACGTCCTTGAGTGTGGCAAGGCCCTTCCTTTTTCCCTTGAGCGCCTTTAGCATGGCGTCCGTATCCGCGGCGCGCGTTGGGAATTTCAGTGAAAGATATTTCGATAGCACCGCGGTTTTCACGCCGAGCAAAAATGCAGCCGCCTCGCGCGGTGTTGACTCCGGAGTCAGGCTGGTCTTCTTCACGATGACCCAGTCCTTTAAATCGCTCATGAACACAAGCTTGCCTTTCATCTTCGCAGCGGCGGTTGCGGCATTTTTCTTTGGCACAACCTCGCCCAGGTATTTCTTCACGAGCTCGTCAACTATGAGCGCCTCGCACAGGTGCGTGTACTCGCCGCCGTTCGCGCTTTTCACCAGCTTGCCGACCTTGATTTGCGCAACCGCGCCTCCCATATCCTTTGCGGACAGGCTCGCCACTTCGCCGCGGATCTTTTTTGCATCCACGCCCAGTAGCCCAAAAGGCAGGTCGCCAATTGCGTTGTAGGTTCCCACCAGGCCCTCCTGCATATCAGCGCTCTCGTAATAAAAGCCGCCGTTTTTTCCAAAGTCAAAGTTCAGCCTCATCATATGCTCCACCGTTATCATAATCTACCTATCTTTCATCTCGCCAATTATCCTTTTGCATTTATCCACATACTCCTTGATTGGGCCCTCGTTGATAATCATCTTGTCCGCAAGCGCGATGGCCTTGGCCATGCCGAAGCCCAGCTCCATCTCATCGCTCCACAGGAATTCCTCATAGCTCTTCGGGTCATCTGCCTTGGTCTCCCTCTTCATCACGCGTTCATATCTCATCCTGGGCGGCGAGTGGATTGCGAGCAAAACCAATTTTTTCTCGCCGAAGGCCTGCCTGAATTCCCTGATCTCGTACATACCCCTTATGCCCACAATTATTATTACACCGCTCTTTTCGCTTTCGGCACCAATCCTCTCAATCATTTTCTTCGCGACAATCTCCTTGCCGTACTGTTCCCTGATGCTCTTTGCGAATTCGCGCATGTTCCTGTTGTCAATCTGGATGCCTTCCCTGTCCATCATTTCCACGACAATGGAGCGCATCTCGTAAATTGGGAGCCCCGCAGCCCTGGCCACCTCTCCCAGCACGGTCTTGCCGCATCCCCTCATTCCGGTAACACAGATAATCTTCATTGGAATCACCAGGGCACCTTTTTCAGCCCGAGCAAGTTTGCGATGATGTTCATCACCCTGTGCAGCACGTAGGTCACTACCAGCACCAGCACGACGGCCTCAGGAAGCAGCACCTGCGGGAGCATGGCCGCGAGTATGAAGTAGGGCAGCAGAAGCGCAACTATGATGAACAGCAGCTGGTCCATGAGCAGCGACGGCCTGCCCCTCTCGTAATTCAGCCTTCTCTTGATGAAACTGCCGAGCATGTCCCCGAGCATTGCGCCGGAGCTCGAAAGGAACGCGAGGAACGCGAATGCGGAATTGCCCGTAACGCCTGCCTCTGCATAGCCTACAATTACTCCCGCAACAATGCCCACAATAAGCCCCTTCCAGGTCTTGCCGTCACCCAGCCATCTCCTCCCATCCCAGGCACTCATGCCGAAATCAACGGGCGCACCGCCGCCGAAGATTACCGGCACCGCGTTTGCTACGTATGGCGGAAGCAGGAACAGGATGATTGCAATCAGGTCAAATTGCATAATACTTTTTTCTAAAGGATGAAGCTTATATTTATTGTATGCCCGAACTCACTCATGAAACGGCCAACGGGTATCTCGTTAATCGGCATGATTGCAATTGTGGTTATTGTTGCCGCGGTCGGCATTGTCATTCTCGCATCAATCGGCCAGGCGGTGGGCGTGATGCTCTTTTCAAAGCCGTGCATTGCGGAGGTCAGGATCGGCTCCGAGATTGTCGACAGCGCACCTGCAGCCAGCCTGCTCTCCCCGGAGTCGCCGCCATCCGCGAGCGAGATTAACGCGATGATTGACTCAGCCAACGAGCGCGAGGACATCAAGGCCATTGTGCTTTACGTGGATTCGCCGGGCGGCGAGGTGATACCCAGCAGGGAAATATACGAGCACGTTAAATATTCAAAGAAGCCGGTGGTCGCATATTTCCGAAGCATGGCCGCATCCGGAGGCTACTACGCCGCAGTGGGCTCAGATTATATAGTGTCCGAGCCCGAAACGATTACAGGCAGCATCGGCGTGCGCACCACTTCCGTTTCCATGTCGGGCCTTTTCGATAAGCTCGGCATCAACTACACAAACGTGGTGTCAGGAAAGATGAAGGACATGGGCGATGTGAACCACAATCTCACCGATGATGAGCGCGTCGTCCTCCAGTCTTTCATTGATGAGATATTCACGGAGTTCAAGGACACGGTCTATGAGAACAGGCACGGCAGGCCCGGATTCTCAGATGAGGAGTTCAACAAGATTCTGGACGCGCGCGTACTGACCGGCAGGCAGGCCTACAAGATCGGCCTCGTGGACGAGCTGGGCAATGAGACGCGCGCATTTGAAAAGGCCGCATCCCTTGCCCACGTAACCGAATATGACAAGTGCGAAATCACGCCGGACCGCGGCATACTGCGCTCATTCATACAGGAGCTCGCCAGGCCATTGCAGGTTAACGTCAACGTCAACACCGGGCTTGAACCGAATTCAAAGATGGGCGTAAGTTACACGTAAGAGAAAAAGAGAATGGGATAAATCCCAAATTTATTTTTACTGCTTAATCTTCTTGAGCTCGTCAACGGCCCTGCTTACCTGCACGCTGGTCCTGTTGCCGAAATCCTTTATTCCCTTTGCCTTTGCGCCTACGGACTTGACCGCATCGTTTGCAATGCCCTCGCTTTTCATAATCACATAGCCTACGGTCGCGTTCTTCTGCACCAACGGCTTGCCGTACATCCAGCCGAATGTTGCCGCTGCGGCAATCACGGCTGCAGCCGCAAGATACTTGAGAGTCCTCTTCATTTCTGTCCTCTCTTTTCTCACAGCAACTTTTCTCGGCAGCTCATAGAACGCCCTGAGCAATACCTTTTCGAACTCATATGCGTTCTCCTTTATCTTCTGCTCCGAAACGAAAGGCACCCTGGACTCAATTGCGATTTCCAGAATGTCCTCGTGGCCAACGCGCTCGCCCGCAACCACATGCCTGAGGATGTCCTTTGTAAGCAACATTGTCCTCTCAAACGTGTTCTGGCCCGGGTAGAAGCACTTGTCAATGACTTGGTTGAGGTCAAAGGTTATCTTAATGTCCTCTTCCGTTCTCATCTCAACGCGCATCTTCTCGCTCGCCTTTGGCGCTTCTGCCGCAGGTTGCGGTGCAGCCTGTGCTGCTGGCACGGCGGGAGTCTCAAACAAGACATCTTCCTTTGGTGCCGGCTTTGGAGGCACTGTGTGCGCATGCCTCTCCTCATCTTTATTTCCTTTCATAGTATCTACCATAGTAACATCCTCCTTTTTTTCTCCTCTTTTTTTCTCAGCGTCAATAATTTCCTGAGGAATATCATACTCTTCATCAGTTGTTTGTATTGGTTCATTGAGTGCGGGCGCATCACCGCTAAGCATGCGCACTTCCTCATCGTTCAATACCTCTCCGGTTGTTTGTATAGGCTCATCAGTGGCATCATATGCCTCTTCCCCACCGTACATTGATTCCACATGTATTGGCTTATGGAATGAAAATGCCCTCTGTACTGCCGGCTCAGGTACAAATACTAGCGGCTCTACACAAAGATCCCCATCCATCATAATCTCATTGCCCGCGCTGGTTGTCTGCCTTTCGTAGGGGAACAATGGCGCACTTTCAGTGCCATAATATGTAATGTTCGCGCCCTCATGGAACGGGAATGATGCCTGCCCTTCCTTGAAGACCCTTGCCACAACACTGCCGGGGTGGGCTTTTGACAAAGACCTGTTAACCGCAGCAGCTAGCGATTCATCCGCAGGGCGTGCTGCCTCTTCGGGATGAACTGCTTCCACCAATCTTGTTTCAGCAGCATGCACATCAGCCGCGGCAAGCGGCGTATCCTGAATTGCAGGCTCAGCTGCAACAAACGGGACATCCTCATACAGCGCCATCACCGGAGCCCTGGCTTCCATCACAGCATTTTGCTCAGCAATAAGTTCAGCTGCATCTGGCTCAGTAATCGCAGCGGGTTCAGCAAAAACCTGCTCAACATCAGCCTCGGTAACCAGCGGCAATTGTTCTTCCTTCACTGGAGGCACAACCTCCACAATCTCTGCCGATGCTATCATAGGAAATTCATCAGTTACCCGCTTTGAAGCAGGAACCTCAATAACGTCAGCCGGTGCTGCCATGGGCAACTCATCTGCAATTGGCCTTGCCTCTGCAGCAGGCTGTGCAATAGGAATTTCTGTTTGTGCCACAACTGGCTTTTCAGCAGCAGGTGCAACAACAGGCTCTTCCGCCTTTGGTGCCTCAACCGCATCATGCGGCACAGCAGTGTGAACAAGCAGCGGTATTTGCGGCTCTTCAACAACAGGCGTGTCATTTGCAGCCGCATCAATCAGGTGCTGCGGTATTGTAACAGGCCTTGTAACTTCCTGTGAGAACATTGGCGCCTTTCCAGGCACAATAATATCAACAGGCGGCTCTGGGGCACCGTTATCGCCCGCGGCCAATGCCTCATTCACCGCATCATGATCAATTATGAATGAAGGCTCACTGCTTCCTTCGCCTTCAACAATATTAATGCCGGGCATCTCAGCAGTCTTCCTCTTCTGCGAATCCGGGCGCACAGCATCGCGAATCTCACTCACGGCGCTCTGCACCACTTCATCCGCAATTGTTTCGCCATCCATTTCCGCCTTGGCGTCAACGGGCTTAAACACCCCATTGAATACCTCATCGCTTTTTGCGGAAATGCCAAAGAAGCCGGCATTGAGCCCGGCCATCTCCTGTGGCACTGATTCCCCGGGAACGGCTCCCTTGGGCCTCTCACCATCAATTTCCACTCCCATCAACGAATGGGTAATTGCGGTCTGGTCCTCATCATTAACATAAACCCCGCTTTCCTTCCTGCTGCCGACCGCCTCAATCTTTCCAAGCACGCCCCTTGGCATGTACCACTTGTCTTTTCGGTTCCCGAAGTCAATTATGCGCTGCAGGCGGCCCTTCCTGTAGTAGGAATCTATGGCCCGCTTTCCCGCCTCAATTCTCACAACATCGGGAATATCGGCATAGACAGCACAGATATCCTCGAGCTTGAATTCCATGTCAGCTTTCACGCACAGGTTCACGCATTTCATGCCCGCGGCAATCCTGGCCATCCCAGGCAGATTTACATCCTGCGCGTATTCAATAAGCA
>CAILAH010000064.1 GCA_903832205.1 uncultured Microcaldota archaeon
GGAGGGGGAGGGGGGAGGGGTCACTTCCACTAATATAATAATAAATAAGACATATAAGGTATTGTTACTATAGTAACATTATGTCGAAATTCAATCTTCTTTATGTATATGATTTGAAGCCGAAAAATCCGTCTGATATAGGCAAGCTTAAAAGAAAATTTTACTATCATTTGAGGAAAATGGAGCCGTTTATGAGGCGCATGACCAAGTCAGTGATGCTTACAAGCAAGGAACATGAAAAAACAGTGGATGCCTTCTTCCACCATTTCCTTAAGGATGTGGAAGTGTACAAGTGCGAGGTGTTGAAATTCACCATAATAAAGAAACTGTGATCCTAATTACTTCTGAAAATTAGGCGAAATAGAATAAAGAAGAAGAATGCAGCTTTGCATTCCAGAAAGGTAAAACAAGAAAACAATGAAACAATAGTGGAAGTACGCCCTCCCTATCTTTCCTTGTAGTTGTCCTCAACGATTATTACATCCCCCACTGACTTAACTTTCTTGTAGAGAATGCTCTTGTCCTTAAGGACCTGCCTTGCCTCCTCCCTCGAGCTAATGCTGTTGAGAGGCTCCATGGAGATGCGGATAACTTCCCCTTTCTCCAAGTCAACGATGACGTCCTGGACCTTACCGACAAACTTTCCGCTCGTCGTGAAGATGTCCATGCCATAGAGATCTGCAATGTTTAATGCCATTTTACCACCTTAACGCTATACATTACGTAGTAAAGTATTTATTCTTTAGCAGCAGAGTTCTTCTCGTATGACAATTCCTTTTATACGCGAACGGCCCGCTGCGCTCCTTTTACTGCTTAGGAACAGCACAAAAAGCTGGCACATTTCGTTGCTTTCACGAGAGTCAGGGCTCACCTATCTCCACACCTTAAACGTCCTTTCCCAGCTGTACAACCTCGGCCTAGTCGAATACAAAACCGAGGGCAGGAAAAAAATAGTCTTCCTCACGGAGAAGGGCAAAAACATCTCCTCGATCCTAAACCAGCTGATGGACGAATTTAAGGAGCAGGCATAGGCGGAACGCAGAATTCGTAAAATAAACAACAAATTAAAAGAGAAAAATTAGACAACCCTGAGAGTTATCTCCTTGTAAGTGTTGCCGATTATGTGCGAGAATCCTCTGTAGTGCTTGTTCGCAACAACTTTGATAACATAATTTCCCGGCATTGTCTTTTGGTGCGAGAACAGGTCGATGAGGAACGTCTTTTCCTCGTGCGGAAGCATCTTGCCTATCCTCATCTCTTTCTTGAAGACAATACCCGTCTTGTCGAACCCGACAGCAGTCGGTATATCGACAACCACACTTGTCAAAACATCCTCTATCTCATTATTCTTGAGCCAGATTTTCATCTGCAAGGGCCTATCATCACCTTTTTTTAGCCTGAGTGGTGAAAACTCAATCTTCATATCAAATGGTGAACCTGCCATGGTATCAACTCCACTAGCATATATATTAAACACAATTATTTTTATATTTTCATGGGCAACATATTGTCATGTGTGACATGACGATTAAGGGAAATACGCTCGTTTTTGACTGTACCAACTCACCCTACGAGTTCATGAGCCCCGAATTTATAGGCAACAACATACGCAACATGATGACGCTGGTGCGCACGGATTTCGAGAAAGTAAGGTATGAGGAACAGCTGGTGTTCGAGCTCACTGGGGAAAAGGTCGACGTACTAACATCCTACATCCGCTTCCTCAAGCAGGTGGAGAAGCTCGTGCTCAACAAGCAGATTTACGGAAGGGAAGATGACGATGCCCATAACCTGCGCAAGGGGACCATGGCCAAGATTTACGAGGAGCTGATGATGAACCCCCTCATTGCAGAGAGGACCATAACCGACTACAGCGAGGCGCAGCCGACCAAGGCCGCGTTCTATGAGGCATTCAAGGGATACAAGGCCTGGCTGAAAGGCATACTACAAAAACTGCAGTCAACCAAGATGTACGCGCTGGTCAAGGAAAAGGGCGACATGAGGCAGGCATTCATCTATCTCCTTCACCTGAAGATAATGCGGTTTGTCGACTCGCTCGAGCTCATGCTTCCCGAAGGGTCAAAACCGCTCGACAAGCCGGGCTCATCCTACAAGCTCGATTACGGCTACAACATAACCATTTACGACGTGCCGGGCTCGGAGGCCTATTGGTACGTGATTGAGAACCCCGAAGTGGACTCGCTTCCGCAGGAGATAATCGCCGAAGCAAGAAAGCTCATTGAGAGGGAGATGAGCACCGTCCGCGGCATCCAGATAAAAGATTACAACCTGATGATGGACGAGAAGACCAGGGAATACAGGAAACATTTCCTTGAATGGTCCGATGAAAACAAATTGAGCATCACGCCCGAGCAGGGGCTCATCCTCGCGCGCGTATGCGCCTCCTGGGTTGCAGGGCTTGGTGAGCCGGTCGAGATAATATGCCTTGACAAGCGCGACATCACGGACGTATATCTTGACTCTGAAAATGCGCCCATTTACGTTGACCACGCCATCTTTGGCATCTGCCACACAGTTTACAGGTACAATGCAAGGCTTGTTGACCAGCTATTCTTCAACATACTTGCGACCGATAAGACCGCGACCTACGGCACGCAAAACCCGATTGTCGACGTCGTGCTGAAGCGCCTCAACATGAGGTGCCACCTGCAGGGCCCCCCGGCCACATTCGGCGAGAGGCAGGGCGCGCTCAGGCTCATGAAACAGACGCCGTTTACATATGCAGAGTACCTGCGCTATCGCGCATTCTCCGCATTCTTTGCGGGCTACGACGACATGATGGTATTTCTCGGCACTTCCGAGGCGATCCTAGGGCTTAAGGGAGTGGGAAAAACCTCATTCACCGCCGCAAAAATGATTGCAATCGGCACGAAGACGAGGATAATCCCCATACAGGACATCGAGGAAATCCCCGTTGCGGCATACAGGAAACGCGGGTTCCACATTGGCGTTATGCGCTCCATGTCTTCCGACAAGGAAGTGGAGTCGAGCGCGGCCGGCTCCGCACTTTCGCTTGTGGCGCTAACAAGCGCAACCCTGCGCATGGGTGATGCGGCACTCATCATCAACGAGGTTCGCTCGCGCGCGGCAATCCAGGGAATCATCAACCTGCTCAACACGCAGCCGGGCGTTTTCGTCCTCTATAACCTGCATGCGGAAAGCCTCAAGGACATCCGCGACAGGTTGGAGCTGGTGTTCGGCATTCCCGGTGCGAGCATGTTTGCAACCGACAGGTACACCTTCCTCAAGAAAATTAGGTTCGGAAGGAAGAGCGCGACCTACCGCCTGCTAGGCAAGGCATACGAGAGCGACCTCGAGAACAAGAAGTTCGAGGAGATATTCAACTTTGAGCGCGGCAAAGACATAGAGACTTCGGAATGCAGGGCGCTCTTTGTGGAAAACCCCGAGCTTAACCACTGGCTTATAGACGACATTGATTTGGGCAAGCTGCAAAAGAACCTCTCGCTGAAGTTCATCCCGCCCGCACTGCACAGGCGCGCGGATGACAGGGGCATTGCGCCCGAGCAGATGGTTATGCAGGCGGCATTCAAGGGCAAGGTCTATTCGCAAATCTACAGGGCATTTGAGAAGTACGGCTACTACGAGCTGCTTGAGATGGATTTCGTCCTTAAATCTTCCTCGCTGGCAAACAAGCTCCTCAAATCGATTGAGGATGAGGAAGGTAACGTTGACTATGCGGCCGTTGACAGGGAATGGGGAACGCAGTTCGGGCACCTGCTTTCCGAAGAGATAGAGTTCCAGAGGCTGAAGAAGGAGCAGACCACCTAATTTTTTCTTAATTAGTGTAGACTCTGTAGGGCACGTACGCCACGAGCCCGCTATTGTCATATATTAGCAGCTCGTCGCCCTCATTGTTGAACACGTGCTGGCACAGGTATATTATTTCTTTTGTATCCGTCCCGCATTCCTCGCTTATTTCCAATTTCTCCCCGGGCGCCATCTCCAAATTTTTCTTAAATCGGTGGGATGCGCTGGTGTCCCTTATCGTGGTCTGTGTTACTATGGTAACATTACACACGTTCTCCAGCACAAACCCACTTCCCTTTCTCTCCCCAACAACACACTCCCCATTTGCGCTCTTCCTCCAAAAGCACCCCCCCTTTTCCCTTCCCACCTTTTCCGCAGCCAAATATTCCCCCCAGTTTATGTTCTGGTCCGCGCTATAGTATGCATTCGCAAGCCCCTCTCCCAAAATAGCCACATTCATGTTCTCTCCGCCATAGTAGATCTCGGCCAAGGTTCTCCCGTATTTTTCCTTTCCATAATTTACAATATCCACGTCTTTCCCCCAAATCTCCAACGTCAGGAAGTTGGTCGCCTCATTCGCACACAACTCGCCTTTTTCAGGAGTATTTATCC
>CAILAH010000065.1 GCA_903832205.1 uncultured Microcaldota archaeon
ACAACGAGCTTGCAGCCGAGATAACTCGGCTCGCAGAGAACATGCACAAGAACACGCTCAAGCAGCTTGCGCTTTCCTCTGCTGCAAGCGGAAAGATGGAGGACCTGCAGCAGCTGCTCATGGTAGGCGTTGATATTAACGCGATGAATGGCCAGGGATGCACGCTCCTGATGTTTGCGATATACAATATGCATTATGAGGTTGCAGAATTCCTGCTCTCAAAAGGGGCTGACGTAAACATAAAGGACTCGCGCGGCCAGACCGCACTTATGATTGCAAAATACGGCCAGGACCAGCGCCTGATTGACATGCTCAAGGCAAAAAGCGCAACAGAGTGATTTCTCATGATACAAGGATTCTTTGACCCAAAAAAGAAGGAAGCGATGATGGAGAGAGTAAAGAAGGGTCTTCCGCCCCCGGACTTCAGCGACAGGAAGCCCGCGCCGGAACAGAATATTTCTGCAGTGCAAAAGCCCGCGAATAGGCGCACCAAGCCGCACAACACGCAGTGGCACCTTGACAAGGAGCTCATAAGGGCCGCACAGCACGGTGATGCAAACAAGATTGAAGAGCTGCTCAAGAAAGGCGCGAATGCGAATGCGCGCAACAGCTCAAGGGTGACGCCGCTCGCATATGCGGTCATGACCAATATTATCTCTGTCGAATTGCTCCTGGGAGCCAACGCGTCCCCGAATGGCTATGTGTCAAAGTATGGCGAGACAATCCTCATGAGGGCTGCAAAAGCAGGGCACGTTGATGTAGTTAATTCCTTGTGCAATTTGAGTGCAGACATAAATGCGGAAACGAAACCGTACCACCTCTCGGACAAGAACCTTTATACCGCGCTGGATTATGCGGCATCCTACGGCCGCCCGGATGTGGTGAAATACCTTATTCAACGCGGTGCCGGCGCAATGGTAGGCAAGGAATTATGGAGCAGGGTGCTCAGGCATGCTGCCCAGAGCGGTTGCGTGGATATAATGAGAATCATGCTTGAAAAGGGCGCGGACATAAACGAAGTCTGCCCCACACTTGACAAGTCTCCCCTGATGATAGTTGCATCGGGGGGCAAGGGGGACGCGGTCGATTTCCTACTCAAGAATGGCGCCGCCCCAAACGTCGTGAACTCAAGCGGCTATACTGCGTATTCATATGCGATGAAGAATAATCATTTGGATATTGCCGCAGTCCTAAAAAGGGCGATGGAAGAGGCAAAGAAATAGAGTTGATATTTATGGCAGTTACACAGTTTGGGAGCTTGATTGACAAGAAAAAGAAGGCGGAGGTTCTACAAAGGATTAGGGATAGGAAGGCGCCTTTTTGCGCAGAGAAACCTTTACCAGAAAAGCCAGCAGGTCCTATGCAGACCGCAACTAATGGTAAAACCCGCAGCCTGAACAAGGCGATAAAAAGCAAGGACTGGAGCATTCCAGAGATTAGGCGCCTCATCGCTGAAGGTGCGGACATTAACGCGAGGGCATTTGGCCGAGGTATAGACGCACAGAACACGCCGCTCATGACCGCAGTCTATTTCAAGCGCAATGAGATATTCGATTTGCTGATAGGGCTGGGTGCGGAGATTAACAAGACAAACGGTGAAGGAGAAACCCCGCTTATTATCGCAGCCCGCGAAGACAATAAATACGCAGCCAGGATTCTTTTGGATAGGGGTGCGGATGTAAATGTCCAGCCCAAATGCGTCCTCACGAAAATACCTGAAGGCGCAGCGCTTCATTATGCAGTGCGTAACAATGATCCCGAGCTTGTGCAGATGCTTCTGGAAAGAGGGGCAGATGTAACCAAAAGGGCGTGGCGGGATAAGAAGACATCGCTTATGATTGCAATTGAGCACCGCAAGTTTCTCATTGACAATCCCAACACAGCCAAGGTTGAGGAACTGCTCAGGGCAGCCGGGGCAACAGAGTGATGCTTATGTCTATTGGAAAATTGAGGCTTGGTATCCGGGAAGAACAAATCAAGAGAGTATATAAGAAGTCAGAATTTAAGCGCGTAAAGCTGAAGCTCACGAAACATGACCAGAAGATAATACGCATACAAAAAAAGCTCAAGCAGGAACGGCTGAACAAGGAATTTCTGGGCTCTGCGCGTATCGGTGCTGCACGCAGTATACGCAATTTGCTTTTGCTTGGCGCAAAGCTCACCGCAAAGGACGAGTATGGCGGTACCGCGCTCATGGCCGCTGCTGAAAGCGGGAATGTGCCCACTGTTGCGGCACTGCTCAATGCGGATGTAAACGTGAACGCAAGGGATGAGGACGGCTGGAATGCGCTGATGATTGCCGCATCAGCAGGCCACGGCAGGATTGTCATGGCTTTGCTGCTCGCAGGTTCGCATCTCAACGCCCGCAACAGCTGCGGCGAGACCGCATTGGAGATTGCGATGGTAGACGGCCAGAGGCACGTGGCCAAAATCCTCCGCGATGCCGGGGCCGAAGAGTGATGCTCATGGCGGATGTGAAGAAGAAAAAACCAGCGGACCCGATACTCGAAAAAGCAAACGCAGATGGCATCCTGGGCAAGAAGCTCTCGGAGATTGACCTCAGCAAGCCGTTTGTGAATGCGAAGAGCGTATCAGAGAAGAAGCTCCCCACGCTGAAGCCCGACGAGGTGCAGGAATACCTTGACTATAAGATCGGATTGGCAATGGCTGCTGGGGACAAGGCTGCGATGGAAGCGCTCATTGACAAAGGTGCAAGCGTTAATGCGCCCTGCCATGACGATGAAGTAGAAGGCACGCTGCTCACATACTCCATTTTCCACAAGCATGATAAAATGATCAAGTTCCTTATTGGGAAGGGGGCGGATGTAAACCTTCAGGATGATGGTGGAACGTCGCCCCTCAGCAATGCTATTTACATCGGTGATGAGGAGACAATACTATACCTGATAAGCAAGAACGCAGACGTGCACGAGCCAGGGAATGATTTTCTTATCGATGCGGCAAAGAGAAATAATGTTAGGCTCATACAGAAGCTCATAGAGATGGGCCATTATGCAAACACGAAGAATGCGGAGGGCAGCACAGCGCTGATGATTGCCGCATTAAACGGGCATATCGATGTAGTGAAGCTTCTTCTTGAGCACGATGCAGACATTAATGCAGTTAACAATACTGGCACTGGTGCCTTCCACCTAGCCATCGTAAATAGTAAGTACGATGTTATGGTATACCTAAAAGAGAAAGGCGCGAGCGTTTCTGAAGGGTCGCAGAAAGCCCTTGATGATGCCCTGTGCCGTATTGCCACCAGCAGTGGCCTGGTAGCCATTGCCAGGCAGCTGATTAAGGCAGGGGCAAATGTAAATGCAGTAGACTCGATAGGCAGGACGCCCCTCATTACTGCTGCGGCCGTCAATGTTGACAGCAATCTGGTCAAAGCACTCCTCGAGGAAGGGGCGGATGTGAATGGAAAGGGCAATTATGGCCAGACCGCACTCATTGCGGCCTGCTCCCATGGATATTTAGGCATTGTTGAGGCGCTCCTTAATGCCGGCGCGGATGTAAATGCGGTTGACAAGGAGAACAAGACTGCCTTATACATAGCGAAGGTGCTCTATCATGAACCAATCATCCAGCTGCTCGAGCAGCACGGTGCAAAACTTCCCCCTGAAAATGATGACCTTGAAAATGATATTCCATTTTAATGATGTGACTAAGTGATGCTCATGAATGACCCGATAGTGAAAAAAGTTGCAGAGGAAGGCCTTTTCGGCCAGGACGTCTCTAAGATTGATACTACTAAACCATTCGTTGATGCCAAGCATAAGAACGAGAGGAAAAAGTCGCCGCTTTCATTATCCAACGAAGAGATGCAGGAATACCTTAACATAAAGATTGGCGAGGCAGTCGCAGTGCAGCACCTTGATGAAGTAAAGCAGCTCATTGAGAGGGGCGCGGATATTGATGGCGAATGCATAGATTCGGACAATAACTGCTGGGGCCTTTTAGAATATGCGGCTGTCTGGGGCGACCTAGAGCTAGCCGAGCTGCTCATTGAAAACGGTGCTGATATTAGCATACCAAACGTAGGGAATACCGATTTGACTCCGCTGCATTCCGCAATCGTTAATGATAAAGAAGACGTGGCACTTTATCTAATCGATAAAGGCGCAAATGTGGATGCGACGATGCTTGCTGCTGCCGCCGCAAAGGATAACACCAATATCATGCTTGCCCTAATCAACAAAGGCATTGATGTGAATGCGCTTGCGTTGGATTTGAATTCTCGCCCTAGCAAGAAAACTGCCCTGATGGCCGCTTCCTTTGCAGGAAAGATTGATGCAGTAAAGTTTCTGATTGAGCACAAGGCTGATGTGAACGCGATTGATAGTGATGAATTGACCGCCTTTTACCATGCATTTGCGGCCGGCAAGCACGCTGTTGCCATATTCCTGAAAGAGCACGGTGCAAGCATATCCGGGATGCAGTATAAGATGGATTCCTGGCTATTAGAGGTCATTTCCCGCGAGGAGGATGTTACCGTAATCGCTGACATAATCAAGTGTGGGGCAGATGCCAACGCAAAAAGCAGCATTGATGGCATGACTCTCCTGGGCGTGCTTACCAAATCAAGCAATAAGAATTGTGTGGAAGTTGCCAAGGTGCTGATTGCCGCAAAAGCGGATGTCAATACACCTGACCGTAACGGCATGACGCCGCTCATGAATGCCTGCCACTTTGGCGAAGTTAAGCTGGCGGAATTGCTTGTTGATTCCGGTGCGGATGTAACCGCCAAGAGCAATACTGGCAGAACTGCATTTGACATAGTAAATGTCCGCGATTATGATGACGAGAATAAAATTCGTATTATGCTTTATAACGTCCTGGAGAGCCGCGGTGCAAAAGGGCCGGGCTTGAATTTAATCTAGAGTAATGACAATTGGTGAATGTCTCATGACAATGGCTGCAAAAAAAACAGAGGAAAGCAAGAAAGTCCTTGCGATTAAGAAGGAGAGGGACAAGAAGAGGGAGCTGCTGTTCTTTGCTGCTAAGAAGGGAGACATGAAGATGTTTGAGAGGGCGCTTAAGCACGGCGCAAATGTTGAGATGACTGACAATTGCGAGAATAATGTCCTGATTGTGGCTGCACAGCACGGACGGGTAAAGCTCCTTGAGTATCTTATCATATCTGGCTTTGATGTGGACTCAACAAACATATGGGGCGAGTCGGCGCTTATGCGCGCGGCACGCTTCGGCCACGTTGAGGCTGCAAGCTTTATGATAATCGCGGGGGCGGACGTGCATTTCAAGACCGATTATGGAATGACTGCGCTATTGTGGGCAGTGCAAAACAGGAAGGTAGACCTGATTGAGCCGCTATTGAAGCACGGCGCGGACCCAAATGATACAAACATAATGGGAAGAAGTGCACTGAGGTTTGCACTCAACCTTGATTACGCGGAGATTGCGGAGATACTGAAGAAATACGGGGCTACTGAATAATTAGCATTTCTTATCTTGATAAAGACCGAATAAGTATCACTTGTCTGAATCAATACAGCACAATACTGTTTACTTCTTAACTACTTTCATCTTATCAAAAACCGCCTTGGCCCTAGCCTTGACCTTTGAATCGATCTTAACGTAGACCATTCCCTGGCCGGGCTGGCCGTAAACCACAATCTCACCGGTTTTGCATTTCATCATGGCGGCAAGCGCAAGTAAATCTTCCTCGCCGTCAACCTCAATATAGCATCCCTGCTTATCAAGAAGCGCAAACTCAAGAATCAGCATCGCGGAATCATTAAGAGTGCCCGCATGGTTCTTCACGTGGTACTCCTTCTGGTAATTGCTCTTAATCGCGCAAGTAATGTCCGTACTAATCTTCTCACGCAGGCTCTTCCCGTCACCAATTGAAATGTGGGGAATGAACCCGTACTCAATCAGGTTAAATGAGCAGATATCGCCCACGCTGACAACATTCTTCTTTGCTTTTTTCAGCTTAACGGCAGCATCACAAGCGCGCATGACCTTTCCGAAAGGCCTATGCAATAACTCCCTCTGTTTCTCCCCAAGCTTCCTCGCGGACATACAATTTACATTCAGAACTGCGCATTATATAAGTTTTCAATGCGTAATAAATCCATGAACACGCTACAAAAGGACGTCCGTGTATCAGACCTCATGCAGAAGGAGGTTGTGACGATTTCCGATTACGCCACCGTCAGGGACGCAGCCACAAAGATGCGTGACAAGGACGTGGGTTCCGTGGTAATCGTAAAGGAAAACCAGGGAATCGGCATAATCACGGACAGGGACATTGTCGTGCGTGTGGTTTCCTCAATGAAGGACCCGGAGATGGTCCTTGTGAAGGAAATTATGTCCCATGATATCATCTCAATAAGCCCGGACGCGACAATCAACGATGCGGCCAACCTCATGGTAAAGCACAGCATCAAGAAGCTGCCGGTGAGGGACAAGAAAGGCAACCTTGCCGGAATACTCACCTATACCGACCTGCTTCGCGCTTACCCAGGCTATGTTGAAGTGCTTAAGGAAATCGTGCTCGCAGGCACAGGCGGGGAAACGCACCTATGACCCATTCTTTTTTAGCCATGTCAGAGAACCTAGAAAAAACACTCAAAGACACCCTAAGTGCCTCCGATTTCGACAAAGAGCTAGCCAAGATCATGTCAGACTATGCGGACATGATTGACAGGCGAGCAGCGATTTACATTATGGGCATAGAGAAAGGCCTGGTGCAGAAGCGGAAGAAATCAATCGAATCCTTCTTGGAATTGACAGAGGATGAGCCCAGCGTCACGTTCAAGGCGGTGGTGCAGAAGATGTTCGTCCCGTTCGAAAGCAGGATGCACCGCTCTGTCCGCGTCCTCCTGACCGATGGCAAGGGCGGCGAGAAAGTGATAGTGTTCTGGGACGCGCGTGTTGATGAGGCGCTCTCAAAACGCCTCGAGCAGGGCGATGCACTGATTGTTGAAAACGCATACTACAGGAATAATGAGCTGCACGCGGGGCAGTATTCCGCAATCACAATCGACAAGAAAAACAAGATAATGCCGCTCTCAAAAGTTACGGACGGCAAATGCAACGTGGCAGTGCGCCTCGCCTCCGTGCCTGGCATACGCGCCTACCTGCGCAGCGGCGAGGAGAAGCAGATGGCAAGCGGCTTCATGGCGGATGACACGGGCAGGGTTAGGTTCGTGGCGTGGAACGAGGCGGTGGGCAAGCTTGACACTGCAAAAGTGGGCGATGTGCTCCGCATCCATGGCGCACTGTTCAAGAACAGCGAGCTGCACATCAACGAGTTCTCGCAGGTTGAGCTTAACCCAGATGGGTGCATCGTCCTGAATAGGGTTGAGGAGGTATTTGACGGGATGAAATGCGCCTACCTGTGCAAAGTCATCTCCGCGTTTGAGAATAACGGGTGGCTTTACCTGGTCTCCCGCAATGATGATAAGGACATCAAAGTCCTCGTCCGCGATGATGCGGTCCGCAAGCTAATCGGCAGCCTCAGCCCAGATATAGAAATACCCACCGCGGGCCTGCTCAGGCTCAAGGCACTTATTGGAAAGGAATGCGTATTAGAAGGCAGGATGAGCGAGAACGGGATTTTTGAGTGCACAGCCATAATCGAGGAGTAATTTTACTGGAAAACTGGTAGCGAAGGGCAGGTATATCTGTTAGGCAATATACTTATGATGCAATTCAAGGTTGTGCTTCACGTCAAAGCCGGAAAGAAATTAATGAAAATACGGGAAGAGAGCATTAGATTGCGCCTTGAGAAGGCATTCAGACTATTATCAGACCCATTTAATCTGGACACAGTTAAAATGGAAGGACAAGAGGGCGTATACAGGACAAGAATTGGCAAGTATAGGATAATTTCCGTAATAGAACGCGGTGTGGTCCATATCACAGATTTTGACGTTCGCGGTAAGATTTATAAGTGATAAAGATGATATCTGATAGGAGTGTTAACATGGGAAGCGCATGCATTTCAGCAAAGGATTTCAAAAGGCTTGAGAAGAAAGTAGATGCATTAATTGAGATGCACAGTGAAGATACCAAGCTCACTGCAAGAGAGAAAAAGCTCGTAAAGGAAGTTAAGGATGACCTAAAGCACAAGAGATACCACAAGTTCAAGAGCTTAGATGAGATCTAATTCATAGAGGGTTGTGGCAGTTTTCCACCGGCGGGGGACTTACAAAAGGGTATATATTCTTTATTACCATATTATTATCAATGGAAGTGGAGAGTGGAGCCACTGCCACGCTCATTGACGAGCCGGCGCAAGCTGGGCAGGAGCTCGATTTCATAAAGTTCGTAGAGAACCCTACCTGGAAGGATGTCCTTCTCGGCCTTGTTAACAGCGAGCAGATTGACCCCTGGAATATTGACATTGTGGACATCACTGCTAAGTACATTGAAGTGGTAAAGGGGATGAAGAGGCTCGACCTGCACATTCCCGCAAACCTTATTCTCGCGGCCGCAATCATGGTGCGCATAAAGAGCGAGGCGCTTGTATTCAAGGAGTATTATGAGAGCGACTTGCTCACTGATCTCCCCCCTGAGCTTAATTTCAACGTTGGGTTCAATAACATGGAGACCGTTCCAGACCTCACATTTAAGGCAAAATTCCCAAAGAAGAGGAAAGTAACTTTAAACGAGCTGCTTGAGGCGGTTGAAGAGGCGCTCACAAGCGAGCTCAAGCACGAGACAATGCGCACGGAGCGCAGGCAGCTCACATCCGCCGATTTGGGGCTTGAGATAGAGAAAATAGATGTGGAGAAAGTAATCAAGGACAAGTACTCCCAGATACTCTCAAGCGCGGACCAGTACGGTCTGGTTAAATTCTCAGATGTTGCGGGCGAGACTCCAAAGGACATGGTGCTCTCACTTCTTGCAGTGCTCTATTTGCGCTCCTATGAGGTCGTTGACCTGAAGCAGACCAAATTCTTCGGCGACATTGTTGTCAAGGTAATCGACAAGGAAAAAGACCTCGCGAAAATCAGCCTAACAATCTAAATTTAATCCTGAATTAGTGAAAAAACGAATGTATTATTTCTGGACAGTTTCAATGGTTACGTTAACGCCTTGTATTGTTGGCACTCCATTATTGAAAGTAACAGTTATCGTTCTCAATCCATCAGCATCTGGAGGGTTGAATGATACAGTACTTTTCATTGTTTTCTCTCTTCCTACAAAGATCTCATTCTGAACTGAATCAAAATCTGAATTCATTCTCATTGTTAATTTACCATTTTGAGTGTCTCCCTGTAATTCAAAGCTTATGTCGTGCAAGAAAGCTGGCGGCGAGTGAGTGTACAAATCACCAAAAGTATAAGCCATGACAATTGCATAACCTTGCTCATCACTTCCAGATGATAATTCCCGCATTGATGTTTCCATCGCAGAAAGAACTATTCGCCCAACTACATTTTGTTGCACATCCGCAGGATTGAGCGATTGAAGAACATTTATGTAGCTGCCATAATTTGCATTTACCGAATGAATGGCGGTTCGCACATCTTTTTGCTCGTTTTGATCATGAAATTCCACAAAATCTCTCGCTGAGTTTGCAATTGCCATTTTCACATAATCTATCTCATTTTTTATATTCGCATCCTTTAAGTCCACTCCATTTATTTTCGGCATATGTTCTGCAAGGTATGGCGACAATGCGTTGTTTTCTTTTGCCGCCAAAAAAATTCTTAAATTGTTGGGCTCGTAATTCTCAACTTCAGATATGTCGCCTTGTCCAGTATGAAGCAGGGATGTTCGATAAATATAATCAGGAACCATGTTCACGCCTATTTTGCTGCTTAGCGCATCGATTAACCCTTCCTTGTCTGGATGAAGGCAGGCATCAAAATATTTATCAAATCCTATTTCAGCTAGTATTGTGCCTGTTGTGACAGCGTTCCTCCTGTGGAAGGGGAGCCGATTAGGATCTAAAAACATCCAAAGCGACTGGCCCATTCCTCCCCTCAAGCTCGCATTCAACAATTCTGTTACATCTTTGTACGTCCCAGGCAGCAGGTCATTTTCAGTTATTCCTTTTGACTGGTGCAATAAATATATCATAAGTGCCTCGCCCGGACTAAAGTATTCGTCGATTTGGCCTTTCTTTGAAGAGGATTCGAATCGCAGATACAAATATCCGTTCTCAGCTACGTATGGTTGGTCGATAAATGCCGCTGTCAATCCTTTAACGTCTTTTAACAGTTTTTTAATCTCCCTGTAAGAATCAGAGTCTGTAGGAACTGCATTTTTTAATCCGGATAAGAAATTATCCACAGAACCTTGTGCAGGACCCCAGCCACTAAATGATGTGCCTATAAATTCATCATATTTGAAAGATGAATTGAAAACGTCAATAGGCATTTTATACTTCAATTTGCTCTGGTCAATGGTTATATCTCCATCAACTTTTATGAAATACCCTTTGTCTGTTGGGATATATGTATCACTTTTGTAGATTTCGCTATTCGTCTGATCCGCTTTACCCGTGTCTGTTAACACAACCATAAAATTGGAAAAACTGCGGCCGTTTGTTTGGAATACATCATTGGGACCTTGAATTGAGAAAAAGAATGAATTGGTCGAGTTGGCAATTGACTTCTGCTCTCCATTTTCATTGACAAGAAAATCGGTTGCTATAGGTTCCCCCCCCAAAGAGTACGGCTGCACTGATATTAAATCAAGTTGATTTAGTGCCTGGTTTGTCTCGGCTTTAATCCTGCCGGTAACTTCCGGCACAAATTTGCCAATATTTGTTTCTTTTGGGCCTGCGGTTTCGGTTTCATTTCCACAACCAACTGCAAGCGCTGCAAAGGCGCCTATCAAAGCGCCAGGCCCGGCACCAATTCCCCCTTCAGGAAGGCCTGCAAGCGCCCCAATCCCAGCTCCAGTTGCAACTTTAGACAGGCCCTTTAAGTAATCATTAATCTCCCATTCTACAACTAATCGGGTATAGCTTTTTGCTTCTTTATTCTCTTTGTTAATTTGCCTAATGGCATCTTTTACCAAAGGATTGGATAATGCAAGCTGTATGTTGTTCTCCAACCTGTTTGTGTCCTCTTTATCCTTTTTCTTATACTTGACAATCGCTGCATCTATCTCTGGATCATGTAACGCCAGCATTCTGGCCATCCCGCCTGCCAATTTGGCCCTTAGCTGCTCAAATTCCTTTGCCGGCATGCGGCGGTATTTTCCACCGTGCTCTTTTGCCAGAGCTGCAGCATTCCCATAAACAACAAGTAGAGATTCCCGATTAAATGTGCTTCCAACTTCTTCTATTTTCAGTGGAGCTTTTGCCGTTTTAAGTGCCATTTAATCGTATAATCTATGTGCAATTCTCTTTAAATACGTTCTGATAAAAGGGAAAAATTAGAATGCAAAAAGCAAATCCAATTTACGGCTTGTACCTTTCAATTGTCCTGGGGAACGGTATGGCATCCTTGATTGTCTCGAGGCCGCAAATCCACCTCACGACCCTTTCAACGCCCATGCCGAACCCGCCGTGGGGGACGCTGCCATATCTCCTGGTGTCAAGGTAGAACTCGTACTGAGAGGGGTCCTCGCCCTGCTCCACAAGCCTGTCCTTGATTTTCTCAATATCGTGCTCCCTCTGCGATGCCCCTATGATTTCACCCTGCCCTTCAGGCGCAAGGAAATCCGCACCCAACACCACTTCAGGGTTCTCCGGGTCTTCCATCATATAGAATGCCTTCACCTTCTTCGGGTATCTTGAGCAGATGATGGGCACATCATAGAGCTCCGAGAGCTTCTCCTCTTCAACAGTCCTCAGGTCCTTGCCCCACTGGATTTCCATACCGCATTTCTCCTTGAGCACCTTGAGCGCCTCGGTGTAAGTCATTCTTACAAATGGCTTATTCACAGTGGGCTCTAGTTTTGAGATGTCCCTTCCAAGAGTCTTGAGGTCTTCCGTATTCTTCTCGAGCACTTTCTTCACGATGTACTTAAGGCATCCCTCACCGTAGTTTTGGATGTCCTCAAAGTCAGCCCACGCAACCTCCATCTCTGCATGCCAATACTCAGTCAAATGCCTGCTCGTCTTGCTTTTCTCGGCCCTGAACGAGGGCGCAATGGTGTAAATTTTCTCAAGGGCAAAAATTGCAGGCTCAGCATAAAGCTGCCAGGTCTGCGCCAGGAACACATCCTTCTTGTCAAAGTAATCAACGGTGAAAAGCTCGCTGCCTCCCTCGCACTGCACCGCCTGGAATATGGGCGACTGGTACTGGTAGAACCCCTCCTTTGTGAAATACTCGTGTATTGCCTCAAATACCGTGCTCCTGACTTTCAATATCGCTGTCATCTTGGAGCTTCTCAGCCAGAGGTGCCTGTTATCAGCAAGGAACTCGATTGACTGGTCTTTCGTTATTGGGAAATTCTCGCTCTTCCCAACAACCTCATAGCTCTTCACCTTTACTTCATACCCAGTTGGAGCCCTTGTATCCTTTTTCACAGTCCCCTTAATTATGAGAGCAGTCTCAACCTGCATGTGGTCTATCTCATCCCAATTCTTTTCGAATGTCTCCCTGTTGAATACACACTGCACGTGATTGCTGGAGTCGCGCAGCACCACGAATTTCAGCTTGTTGCTTCCTCTTTCGCGGTGGACCCAGCCCCTAATCTCAACTTCCTTTCCG
>CAILAH010000066.1 GCA_903832205.1 uncultured Microcaldota archaeon
CGGGTCTTCAACATCGTCTGGAAGTCAGATTACGGCGAGGTGCGCGAGATGGATACCGGCATGCTCGATCAGCTCACCAAATTTTATGACGTGTTCACACAGGACATAATCGTGCACGAGAACAAGAAAACGCTCGACCAGCTTAACATCATAAACCAGAAAGTCGATTTGAAGCCCGCATCGGGATTCAAGAAAGTAAGCCCAGAATAAAATCAGATTTTCTTAATGATTATTGCGCTCTCCCTAACAGGCATTTTGCCCTTTACGGGCACATCCGCCTGCCTCACGCTGCCGACCCACACCTCGCTCTCCATCCCGAAATCCCCTGCCATCTCGGCGAGTATGGTGTCGCATTCGATGTTTACCCTCTGCATTACCGAATTTCCCACCACCATGGCGCATACGGCACCGCTCCTCATAACCCTGTGGCATTCCTCAATCACCTTGAGCATGTCCGTGAAATAGGCGTATGCGACAATGGGCGGGCTGCCCATGTGCGCGGCAAGCTTCTCATAAACGTAGTCCGCATCCATTTTCATGTGCGAGCCGTTCCTTCCTATGAACGACCTCACCATGTTCTGCCTCACATCCTTCACGCCATACTTCCTGCCAAGCAGGCTCAATTCTATCCCGTAAATCTTAGTGTAGTCCACATTGTTCAAATAGGGCGGTGACGTGATAATCCCGTTCACCGAATTATCCTGCAGGTTAAGCTGCATTGCGCTGCCAACCTCGATGTTTGGCTCATCATAGGCAACGCCGTATCCCTTTATGTCGCGGAGCATGTACTTTATTTTTTTCCTGAATAGCGCCTTGGCATCCCCCGCCCTCTTGTTCCCCATAATCTTGAGCACGCCGCCGTCCTTCATTACGTAGCTCACCTGGGGCAGTGTGGAGATGAGCGCGACTAGCAGGAACTCCCTCAGCTTCTGGTCATCAATCGCCTCAATCTGCCCCCTCAGCGATGTAATCGCCTCTATATTCCTTCTCGGAAAGGCCTTCTCCAGCGCAAACAATTCCAGGTCCCACTCAAAATCCGCCTTCACCTTTCCGATTGAATCAACCATTTTTCCGCAGGCATCGCCTGCCTTTGCCATAAACGCGTCATCATAATTCCTGCTCTTCACCGTGGATACGAGAACTGCGAGCGGGTTCGCATCCCTGCCAATGCCGACTATGCCGTTATACTTGCACTCAAGCGGCACGGTGCCAGCGCCAACGAACGGGTCGAGCACGGGGCCGCTCATCTCAAATTCCTTGATAATGGTGTTGACCAGATGGCTTGAGAACGCCTCCTTGTAGTAAAACCAGTTGAATATGGGCCTCTTCTTGTCAGGCTGGAACGTCATGTGCAGCCCCAGCTCCGGCTTATCAATAAACTTCATGCTCAATCTCAATTAGCAGTTATGCGAGAATCAATTTAACTCTTGTCTTTCTCTTCCCCAAAAACCTGGATGCATACGTTCTGGATATCCCCCAAAACTTCCCTAATTTTTTTGAGCGCGGATTGGAACGCGCCAATCATCCCAAACAGCTCGCAGGCAGTGCTCTTCCCCTTGCTGTTGACGCACTCGGCGCTGAGCTTTTCAATTTCGCTTTCTCCCACTGCTATCTGGTTATCAAGCGTTTTTGTGTCCATCAAATCGGCGCACGCCATCTTGAGCGCTTTTATGCGCGGCTCGATTTCGCACACCTGGTAGTAGATGTCCTCATGCTGGTTGAACAGCGTGCACGCGCTTGCATCGTTCCTGCCGCACTGCTTTTTCAAATCGCCGACAATCTCCTTCATATCCTCGCAGCGCTGGCTGATTTCAGCCTGCAGGCTTACGCCCGCGGGAAGCGGCGGCTTTGTGCCTTTCATTCCGCCCGCACAGCTGGTAAACATTACAACAGCAGTGCCAACTGCTATTGTCCTCTTGAATACCCTAACAAAACCAGTCTTTCTCTTTTCTCCGCTTCTTTCCTCGGCAGGCATTTGCCTGGTCGTTCTCATTGGCCCTCACTTTCAGGCTTGCTGTGCCCATTTCCAAAGCCGCACAATCTTTCAAGCATCAGAATCCTGTCATTATAAAAACTGTACTTGCCATCATCGGGATTCATGAATAACTTCGTAAACTCATCTTCGGCCTGGTTGCAGTGCTGGGCATGTTTTCTTAATATCTCATCTTCACTCATCGGCGTCTCCTTTTCATCGTCCGCAATTACTTCGCTCTTTATGAAAATTTGTACGGATTGTTTTGCATCAATTGCCTTCGATTGGCTTATATTGCCCGCACAGCCGGACACGAAAATACAGGTGGCGCCTATTGCAATGGCCTTCGTAAAGGCCTTGATAAAAGCAGCCTTTCGGTCGTTTACCCCCTTTGATTGCGTGTGTCCGGTTAATGTGCAGGTCGCCATGCTAATCTCGGTGCGGTTCCCATATATAAGGGTTTTCTTTTTTCTATTGTCCAGAAGCAGCATCAAAATTCACGTTGAAATATTCCTTGAACTTGGGCGTCGTGTTGAGCAGCCAGTTTCTCCCGTTCTTTCTCTTGTTTATGAATTTCTGCTCAATCAGCGAGTGTATGTGGTCATAGGACCCGGAGCCGAGCGCCCTGATAAGCGAGGACTGCACCAGGCCGCTCTTTCCCTCTTTCTTTGCGACGAATGCGAGCACTTTCAGCTCTCCCTTGCTGAGCTCCAGGCTCTTCGCGACCTTGGAGACCACGCCTGCATACTCGCCTTTGATTTTCATGATGTACGCATTATCCTCAACCGTAATCTCCACCGCACCGCCCCTCTGCGCATACTCATCCCTGAGCTGTTCCGCGCATTCCTTGACAAAATTATGCCTCATGGGCTGGACGCCCACAAGCGCCGATAGCATCTGCAGGCTGACGGGGTCTGGGCTCATGAACAAAATAGCCTCAATCTTTTTCTTCGTTTCAGTGGACTCGTCGGCCCCATCCAAGCTTACAACCTCTTATTGACCCCTAAAGCTCATCTTCAGCGTAAAGGTATTTACTGTTGCTGAGCTTGTAGCTGAAGAGCTCCTCCTTCTTGAAGAATCCCTCAATCTCTTTTCTTGCGGTTTCCAAAGAGTCGGATGCGTGTATGACGTTCCTGCTTGTGCTCAGTGCAAGGTCGCCGCGGATGGTTCCCGGAGCAGCCTTGTTTGCGTCAGTGACTCCGCACAAGTTCCGTACGAGCTCAACTGCATTCCTGCCCTCAACGACAGCAAGCACAACCGGCGACCTGCTCATGAACTCTATCAGGTCCGGAAAGAACGGCTTGCTTGCGAGGTGCGCATAGTGCTCCCTGAGCGTCTTCTCATCAAGCCATGCCATCTTCAGCCCCACGAATTTCAGCCCTTTTCCCTCAAGCCTCTTAATTATCTCGCCGCACAGGCCGCGGTTAACCGCATCTGTCTTAAGTATGATTAGCGTCCTTTCAACTGCCATGCCCACACCTATTTCTTTGCCGCGGGTTTTGACATCTCGGCCTTGACCTCTGGCTGCGTCCACTTGAGCTTCCTGGGCTTCCTTTTGAGCTTCAGCGAATTCATGCGGCATTTCCTTGAGCAGAAAGGCAGGACCTTCCCGTCCTTCTTCACATAGAGCAGGCCGGTGCCCCTTACCATTTCCTCGTTACAAAATGAACATTTCAATAAATCACCCAAACTATCTGGCCTTAATCTCCTTGGCCTCCCTCTCTGACTCGAGCAGGCAAAGGATGTCGCCCTTCTTAACTGGGCCCTTAACGTTCCTTCTTATGACCCTGTTCTGGTCCTTTCCCTCGAGTATCTTGCACATGACCTGGTAAATCTCGCCGTAGACACCGGTTTTGCCGATGACCTCGACGATTTCAGCGTGAGTTACTTCTCCCATCTAAAAGCACCTTTATTACGCCTTCTTAGGAATGTGGTTGAGCAGCTCCTTAAGCAGCTCACCGCCGTTGCCCGGGTTCTCGATTGCGATAGCCGCGCTTTGCACATCCATGCCAGAGTACTTGCCCAGCTCCTTCTTGTCCGGGACGAATACGAACGGTATGCCCTTCTCCGTGCAAATGTCCGGCAGGTGCATGACGATCTCTTCGGGCTCGACATTCTCCGCTATAATGACAATCTTTGCGGTGCCGCGCTCGATGGCCTTGGTGGCCTCGTTGGTACCCCTGCGTACCTTGCCGGTTGAGCTTGCAACCTGCACTAATTCGTAAGCCTTCCCCGCAATTTCGGGTGCAACGCTAAATTTTACATAGGATTTTGCCATTTTTTCCACCTCTACTGATGTCTCATCGGTAGTATTGTGTATTAGATTAAGGTAATATTATAAAGATTTTTGTCTGCTTTCTGTCTATGGACGAGAACGCGTGCAACGACAGCCCCTATATCCACATCTGGTCTTAAATATAGTATATCCGTATTCACTAGGGTCATCGCCGTCTAAACCAGGCTGAACCCCAGGATTATACTTTCGATGCCACCATCTTCCAGAACGCTTGCTTATATTATGGCCACAATTTCTGCATTCGGGTCTTTTTCGTCTAGGGTTACCTCCGAACATAGAAAATTTTCGAAGGAAATCGAAAAATCCCATAAATCAATTTGAGATTGAACCCTTATTAATTTGAGTTTGAGGAATTGATATTGTCTTTCTCTCATTTCACCCCTGATTTTCTCTTATAAATATTACAGTGGATTACTAGTCGTGGCAAAAGTTGTGGTGGCCATTACGCGCCATAAGAAGAAGCTTAGAAGGGTAAAGTACATAGGGATGAGGCTGGGAAGGGACGTTTTTGCCTACCCGCCGCTCGCCAAGGCGGACCTGAAGTCGCTCGGCATCCCGGACATACAGCTTCTTGATTCTGAAGTGGACGACGCCAAGCTCGAGGCGCGCGACGTGAAGTACCTGCAGAACAGGATGATACACGTCAGCATTTCCAATGAGACGTTCAGCAGCACGCTCTACGACGAGCTGCTCGTCTTGAATGACTGGCTCGGCTATGGCGCACAGGATGCCGAAAGGGACGAATTCATGAAGCGTGCCAACTTGCTCAAAAACGACCTTGAGCCCATTGCGCACTATCTCTTCGACACAAAGGTGAAGGAGCTCATATTCCAGTTTTTCGTTAATTTCAAGGACATTAAGCCCTCAGCGGATCCCTACCATGACATGAGGCGCAACCTCACGAGGCTGGGCAATGAGAGCTCAAAGCAGTTCAAGGATTCCATCATGGAAATCCTCAGGAAGCCCCGCGAGCTCGAGGAGATTGTCCAATTAACGAAGGTGAATGAGTCCAACGCCCGCAGGTGGCTTTTGAAGCTTGAGGGCCAGGGCATTGTCACAAAAACCCGCAAGAGAATGGGCATAGGCCGACCAAAGAATATATACTACTTATCACAGCGCCTGCAGCTTTCTGCGTCGAGTAATGGGGCGGAGCAGCAGTAGGATCTTCTTTTGGTTCAAATACAAACCTTTATATATGACTTTACTACTGAATATACATATTAGAGTGGTAATAATGAGTGGAACATTCAACAATGGAAATGGGAAGAGGAACGGTAACGGGCAGATTTTGTTTAATGGCAATGGCAATGGGCACAGGAATGGCATTAGCAATGACCCGCTGCCCTATGGGCGCAGCCCAAGCAGCCAGTTCGCAAAGCCAAAGAATGGCAATGGCAACGGTATCACAATAGAGCAGCTTAATCTTGAATTCATAAAGGCGGCCCATACGGGCGACCTTGCCAAGGTGATGGAGCTATTAAGGAAGGGCGCAAAGGTCGATGTGGTTGATTCACATGGAATTACGGCACTGGGCATTGCAGTATCAAACGGCAACAAGGAGATTGTTTCTTTCCTGCTTAGGAACAAGGCCGACCCAGACAGGCGCTTCCCGGAAGGCGACACGGCAATTTTTGCTGCAGTATCATATGGCCATCCCGAAATCGTGAGGATGCTTGCCACTGCGGGCGCGAACCTGAACGCAAAAAACCATGAGGGCGATACTCCCATGATGTATGCGGCATATGCAAGAGCCCCCAAAGATATGATTATACTTCTAAGCACACTGGGCGCGGACCCCAACCTTGCTAATGATAAGGGCGAGACGCCCATTATGATTGCCGCACTGCAGGGCAGTGAAGAGGCGGTGAGGACACTCGCAACATGGGGAGCAAACATTGACGCAAAAAACGAAAAGGGAAGGAACGCCAACTGGTATGCGCGCTTCAAAGACCACAACGAGCTTGCAGCCGA
>CAILAH010000067.1 GCA_903832205.1 uncultured Microcaldota archaeon
AGAAGGGAGAGGGGTGCTCCCCTCACCCTTCTTTTTGAACTCCCGACCTACGGCTCTCGTAGCCTGCGTCTCATATATATCAGACGGAGTCATATAAGACCGCCGCTCTGACCAGGCTGAGCTACTGGCCCGCGGTATAGTTAAAATGGAAAAAGCTTATATATGCTACCAAAAATTCTCCCTCGTAGGCTCAGAATGAGCGGGTTTTTAGGCCTGCTCCTGCCTAACGGGTACCGAGGCGCCAATCCTGCCCCCTTTTTGCTCGTTTCCCATGAATAGTGCGTACCCTTCAGGTATCTTCTCCTCCTTTGGCTTCCCAAACACCCTGTCCATTGTCTCTTCGAACTTTTCAAGGAAATCGTTTATATTCCTGTATTTCTTGCCCTCAAGCTGGTCAAACACCTTGTCAAACTCTTTCCTGAGCCCCTTGTCCTCTATCCCCTCGATTGCATAGAACGCGTTCCTATCTATTTTCCAATCCACAATACTGCTCTTGAACAGCTCCACGAAAATTTCCTTGACATCTTGGCTATACCCTTTCCTGTAGCTTGGAAACGAGTAAATGTCAAGCTTGTTCTCCTCGGCATATTTTTTCACCCAGGGTCCCGCAAGCATGGCAAAATAATCATCGTTAAAGCGCCCAATCTTTCTGCTAAGGATACGATTATGCTGATAATCCCTCAGGCTGTATTGGAAGAACCTAAATGAGTCAGCATCCGTTTTCTTCATCTTCTCAAATAAAGGTGTTTTCAGCGGCAGGCCGTTGGAATTTTGAGTAATATACGTTGAGAATTCAGTGAGCGACCCGCCAAACCCATATATAAATGGCAGGATATGCGTGTACTCATGAATCCCAAGGTTGATGCCCATAAGCATCGCATCAACATTCTCCGTCGCAATCTTGTTGATTGCCTTCATGTCCTTCTCGCCAACCACAATGGAGCTGTTGTACTTGAACACGCGCTCCTTATCACTTGTATTGATTGTGGCTCCAGATATCTCGGGCCTCTCAAGCTCATTCTCACTGATTATTTTCGCTGCCTTGTTGATTGTATTATATTTCAGCACCTTTGTTATCTCGGGCATTCTACTCTCATCAATCTCCTTTCCCTTTGGCTTGTAAACGTTTGCAGTGTAATGCCCGCCAAGCCAAAGCCCGATAATGAATGAAGCCTGTTTTTCACCCGTGGTTTCAATGTTAATCTTCCCGTCCGCAATATCCTTCTTCAGCATCTTCGTTAGTGCGGCATCATTCTTTTCCACCCATTGCAAAAACTTTTTGCACCTCGGCTCTGCAAACTTGTCGCCCTTGTAATAATCAGAAAACGCCTTCTCAAAATGTGCGTGCAGGCTTTTCATTCCAGCAAGTGATTTCTCTAATTCATTTTCTTTCGTGGCTGCCAGCTTTTCTTTTGTTGTAGCCATCCCTAAGCACCCTTTGCGTTCACATCCTGCACGATGTCGGCAAGTGTCCTGAAATCGCCCTCAAGCACCGGCCTCAATTGCTGGTTGTAAATCGTAGCAGCAGGATGATAAACCGGGAATAATATGAAATGGCCGAACAATGAATCCACCTTATACGCCTGCCCCCTCGCCTTTGTAATCCCAGGAAATTCCTTCCCATATTTTGTGAACATATATTCAGCGGAATGCCTTCCAAGGCACACGACCACCGCAGGCCGTATCGTATCAATCTGCGCATCCAAATACGGCGAGCAAGTAGTTTTCTCATCCGGCTCGGGGTCCCTGTTCTCAGGAGGCCTGCACTTAACAATATTTGTGACAAACACATCCTCCCTCTTAAGCCCAACCTTCTCAAGCATCTGGTTTAGCAGCTTTCCCGCAGCGCCAACGAACGGCCTGCCCTGCACGTCCTCGTTTCCGCCGGGCGCCTCACCAACAAACAGAATCCTCGCCCTGGGATTTCCCTCTCCAGGCACTGCATTGGTCCTTGTCTTGCACAGCTGGCACTTGGTGCAAACCTTGACCTGTGAGGCAATTTCCTCAAGAGACATCGAGTAAAATTAGCTGGTAAAATTATAAAGCGTGCCTGGCTTTAGTGCTGATGCCCATCGCCGTGCACGTGGCCGTGCCCCATCTCCTCTTCGCTCGCCTCCCTTTTCTTTAGCAATTTAATCTTGAACACAAGCGTCTTGCCTGCAAGCGGGTGGTTGAAGTCAAATGTTACGCTGTCCGCCTCCAGCTTCACAATTTTCACTGGGACCTGCTCGCCGCTCTCAAGTGTCGCCTCAATCTCCATGCCTACTTTGACCTCAGGCATTCCCTCAAGCACATTCTTGGGCATCTTCACAAACAGCTCTTCCTTCGCCAGGCCGTATCCTTCCTCCGGCTCAATTGTAATCTCCTTCTCCTCGCCCACATCCATGCTTTCTATCCCATTTTCAAAACCATCAATGACCATTCCCATGCCGCCAATGAACTCCAGCGGCTGCCCCTCAGGCGATGCATCAAATACCTCGCCGCCCTTAAACCTGCCCTCATATTCAACGGTGTATACGCTTGCCATGGCAAAATTGGAAACTATTAATTTTATAAGCCCTTCGATTTTGCAAAATGAGAAATAGCGGGGAGTGGATTTTCAGACTTTCTTAGTGCTGGTCATTCATTCGCACATGCGAATGATGCATGGTTTGCCCGCAGGCAAACGCATGTCTTTGCCGCGCAAAGAAAGTGCTTTGAACCACTGGCCTCCGGGTGTCTTAAACTTTTTTAAAGGCGCTCCAAAAAAGTTTTATGAGCCCGGCGGGCACTCCAGGCTGCCCTACCCCGCTGTAGTATCCTTTTAAAGAAAGACAATTTAAAAACATATTGTGATTTCATGAGGGGCATACTCTCGTTTCTTTTAGTCATGCTATTGGCCGAATCGCTTCTCTTTCTTTATTCCTATTATAATACAGAAACAAGGAGCTCCTATTACCTGGAGGAGCAGACCGTGCATTTACAAAACCTCTATGACAAGAAGATCAAAATCAAAAGAACGGTAGAGAACCTAATTGCGCAGCCCACTGTTTCAACAGACCCCTATGACAAAATTGAGGAGATTGCCGCCCGCATAGAGAATTACGAATCGCAAGCCGAGCTTGACAAGGATTATCACATTGACATCTGGTGCGGCTATGTTGCCTCGCCTTCACTCGATCTTATGCTGGAATCGGCAAAGGCAGGAACATATTCGAAGCCCCCAGCAGTTTTTGATGCAAATGCAAAGGTCATTATTATAGTGCAGGGCGTTCCCAAGGAAATGCACGCGTGCTCTTCAGCTCTCATAGCAGAGCAGGGCACAGGCAAAATAAACATTGGCCGCGGCCAGCTACAGTCAACGGAGGATTTATCCGGATTAATCCCGGCAATTGGAGTGACAATTTCAGATGAGAAAAATGGAATTTATGATGTAGATTACTTGAGCTGAAAACATGGCAAGCATAAGCGTTGAGGCGCTCATTGGAATCCTTTTTCTCATTATGGTAATCTCAATTTTCTATGCATCGCTCAGCGCGGTCACATCCAACTTCAAGGATTTACTCCAGCAAAAAGGCCTTGAGCAGAGGGCAACTTCAACGGCGCTTCTCACAACAGTATATTCCTATTCACTTTCCCATGGCTCCTTCAACGCCGAGCTTAGCTGCCCGGTTGGAGAGAGCGTGGTGTGCAAGGATGATGGCGGCCGCATAGCGGTGGCGCAGGCCTACAAGAGGACGGGTGGCGGAGATTAGCAGAAAGGGATTGCTTGACATTGACCTGGTGATTGCGTTCGTGCTAATCCTATTCATATTCGTGATAAGCTCAAACATCGCATCCTCATTCGCGCAGAACGCGGGCACAAACTCTGCATTAAGCGTGGAGATTGCGTCAAAAATGTCCAGGAGCTACGGCGTCCTCTCCCAATTATCCGATTCGCGCGACAATGAGATTACGCTCTCAAAGCTCCAGTCATTAAAGCCTGATAGAGTCTCTCTCAAGGCAATGGGCGGCTATTATTACGGCGGAAAATCGGATTCATTATGCATCCAGCGCGCGGTCTACATAAAAGACCTGAATGAGGTGGGGATACTTGAGGTGTGCTAGAATGAGGGTGAATGGAAAGGGGCCAATGCTTGCAGAAAGGGACGAATCATGCCAATGGCCGCAAAAGGCACGAAGGGGGTTCCTCATGTCTCTAGAGCCCGCAATCTCGCTTCTTATGCTTCTCATGCTCATAATTCTCGTTGGCTCCCATCTTTACCTTCCAATGCAGGATTACTCACAGCCATTAGGCAACATGCACCAAACTGACCTCTGGCTCGTTAACGACTCCATCCAGTACTACGGCCAGCCGCAGCTAGCGGTGCAGTATGAATGGATAAAAAAAGAAATTAGCGGATCTGGCTGAGGCTCTTCCTATCTTTCTGTCTAATTGCATCGGCCATTTCAGATTTATTTAGCTCAGAATCCCACTTGAACATCAAAGCAAAGGTCTTAATGTCGCTCTTGCTCATATCTTCCAAATTTAAGAACTTCTTTGCTTGCTTTCCTGGGCCCTCAACAACATATTTGTCGTAGAATGCCTCTGCCATAAGGCGTGTATCCTCTTTGCTGAAATTCTTGCGTAATGTCCATTTCCTGAATTCATCATTGAATACGTTAAGAATGGCCTTATCACCGTGCGTGCTCATGCTCTTTTCAATGTATTTCTGGAGGGATACAAGGAGATCTTCTTTCTCATTGATCTGCGTATTTGCTAGAGGAAAGGTGCTGAAATTCTGCGAACCGACCATATTGCCAAAGAATACATAGGTCAGGTAGATATTGGTGGCCACTTCCCTATCTGAGTTCAAAAGTTCAATTAA
Organism: uncultured Microcaldota archaeon; assembly: GCA_903832205.1. Taxonomy (GTDB): domain Archaea; phylum Micrarchaeota; class Micrarchaeia; order CAILAH01; family CAILAH01; genus CAILAH01. The sequence goes on from CAILAH010000067.1 coordinate 4,848, forward strand.
TTTTTCTTTCACATTGCCCTTGCTTTTTTCGGCCTTGTGCGCCAGTTCCATAACTTTGTCTTCAACCTGTTTTTGTCTATTATTTACGTCCTTCAGTAAGAAGTTCCTTAGTGGTCCGCTTTCAAAATTTTGCTCAATATTCTCCTTTGCTTGTTTGAACAGCTGTCCAATATCGGTTAAATCCACTCCAAGGGCTCCTCCGGAGCCGCCTTTAGCTTCGCCAACCAATACGTACTTTGGAAGCTCTTTGGGCACCTCTAGTTTGCCTTTTACTGCTTTCAATGCAAGCTCTTTCGTTTCAGGATTATTCTTGAGCGCATTCATCCATTTCTCAAGGAATTCTTCATAGCCAATACCATTTTTGTGTGCTAACATCATGCCTTGCCATGTTGCAGTATATTCATTTCCGGTCCAGCCCAACTTCAATTTTATTGGGTTATCACGAAGAACTTTCTCTTGTGAATAACTTAAGTTGAGCAATACGGAATTGACCTCTTCGATTGCTTTGGAATTTTCCTTGAGCGCATTTGGATCTTGACTAATAAGCATTGCACGAATATTTTTCGTCCATTCGCCTGCAAGATCATTCTTGAAAGAATATCCGACCTTCAGGCTCACCTGCATCGGCATGGGTGTTGGAATTTCCTTCTTCTGCCCGACCATGTCCTTCAGCACTGCGGTCGCGGCCCTGAGTGTCTCAACTCCAACAAAGCCGTCCACGAGAATGCCATAGAGCATAGTCCCGTTCACGGCAATTTTTCCCTTCTCGTCTACGCTTATGCTGATTTTCTTCAGCCTTTTGCCTTCCTCATCAAATATGTCGATTATTCCCGCCCTTCCTGCGTCCGTCACAATTCCCATCCTTACCTTATAGGTGGCCTTGCCGACAGTGGTCTCGTAAATCTTTCCTTCAACTGCATTGTACAGATTTCCCTTGAGCGCCTTATTCTCCCTTGTAATCTTTGCTGCAATGGAAGGCACGAGCTTCTTTTCCTGGATTGAAGAAGGAACGTAAACTCCCATTATCTTTTGCGCAAGGTAGGCGTTGATGCGCACCTGCATTTCCTTTACCGTATCAAAAACCTGCTTGTTATAAACGCCGTCCTCCTCGACTTGCTCTGTCTTCAGGAATTTTATCTCCGTAATCATGTTGATGAATCTTTGCACCGTCTCAATCTCAGGTGGCATTTTGAGCTTTTCCAGTTCCTTATCGTTCTTAATTCCGGTAAGGCTGCCCAGAACGTGTTTTCCTCGGTGAATATTTTTTCCAGGAATGGGTTTCAGGTCAATCTCATCAATCTCATCAGCCATGTCATTGAGCGCGTCCTTTTGCTCCTTAGTGAGAGTAATTGAGGGAACAATCTCTCCCAATGATTTTGAAGTTTTTTTGTCATCCGCCATGTTTCACACCGAATTATACATTGCTATTAATCCTTTAAATACTTTCTTATTATGAAATACTTGGTTATCTTCGTGCCAAGGTAGCTCAGCCTGGTTCAGAGCGCCAGACTCATAAGGCAATCCTTTTGAGTTCTGAGCACTTCATAAGTGCAATGATCTATAAGGCGCAAGCCAGAGCAATCTGGATGTCGGGGGTTCAAACGAAGGGCCCCAGCGGGCCCTTCGCAACCCATGCAACCGCGTGAGTTGCGGTTCTGAAAATCCCCCCCTTGGCATTCTAATTCTTTATATTGTTTTTCTACGATGTAAGCCCATGATGGAGGACCAGCTGATTAACACGATTATCGGTGTTTACAGCGCAAACCCGCTTCTTACCGCAATGCAGCTCATCAACTTCTTTTTTGCGGTGATAATCGCGAGGGCCCTCATCAATTACGCGTTCCAGCTCCAGGGAAAGAGCCTTTCATTTACAATGCGCTATCTCGCCTATGCATTCCTGATAATGGCGGGCATTACAGTCATCCGCATTCTCTCAATGCTGCCCTGGTTTAACTGGGCCCCCGTGGAAGAGATTGCCAACGCATTCTTCCTTTTCACGGCAGCATATGCAATCTGGACCATGAAGGAAACCGTGCAGGCCTACTCGCAGCTCAAAAGCAGAAAGTGAATTGGCGCATTGGTTATATGTGCCTGCAATAGGTATTATGTTGGCAAAAGTTTATAAACTTTGTTCTACTTAGTAATACTGAGTATGAAACAAGAGAAAATAGCAATTTCAATCGACCCGCAATTGCTCAAGGACGTGGAGCGCACAATTGACGGCAGGGTGGTACGCAGCCGCTCCCAGGCAATAGAATTGCTCTTGAGGAAAGCGCTCCAGGGCAATGTCACAACGGCGGTGCTACTTGCAGGCGGGGCAGACGGCGAGGAAAAGGCGATGCGCGTGCACAACGGCCGCC
>CAILAH010000068.1 GCA_903832205.1 uncultured Microcaldota archaeon
CCTAAAATTCCAACTGTGCCAATTCCTATTGCGCCGAAGTAGCACCAGGGTTGTGAGCTTCCCTGCGTATTAGTACCACTTTGCTGTGCATTGGGCAGGTACTGGCCTTTGCAGTAGCCCGTATCAAAGTCGCACCCATTCCCGCATTGATTTTCGGCATATGTGCATTTGCCAGTTGCATAGTCGCATTTACCGTCCTGCATGCTGGCACTTGAAGTGTCGCAGTATGCGTTCTGGCAGCAGTTATAGGGGCAGGGGCATTCGGCGGCAATGGTGCCGAGCATTAGTGCAAAAATCGCAATTCCAAGTGCAATCATTTTCATAGGAACACCTCTAGGTATATCTAACGCTGAAAATTTAAAGTGTTGCACCCGCCCTATTCGAGCATGAAGCGCAGATGGGCAACGTAATCCCTTATCATGTTGTCTGGCACATCCGAAAGCTTGTCTATCTCGCAAGTCACGGGAATCTGGTGCCTTCTTATGCTCCTTATGTATGCAAGGAAATGCTCCAGGTTCGCCGAGTCCGCAAACTGGTGCATGTCGTCGTCATAATTGGATTCCATGAACACGCCCGGGTTTGAGTGCAGGTGCATGGAGACCACGGGCGCAATGCTGAACATCTGCGCAACCGACATTTCCTTTGCGAGCAGCCTGTGCCCCGTATCAACGGTCAATCCAATGGTTTCGGTGTTCCCAAGAAGCTGCTTGAGCTGCTTGATAGTATACCCGAGCGTGGCGCCTGCCTTTTTGGGCGGCACCATGTTTTCCACGCCCACCTTGAATTCCATCCTTTGCTGCTTTTTCCAGGCATCTACCATGTAGAGGAATTCCCTTCCGTATTCGAGGCCGTCCTGGAACGTGCATATCTGCGCATCCTTCGAGTAAAGCTGGGGCGGGTGCATCACAACAACACTGCCTATCCCGAATTGAGTGAACAGGTCAGCATACAGCTTTACCCTTTCAAGCAATGCAGGATGGTGTGCCTTGATTCCCATGCACAGCCCCTCCTCAACGCTTGCATCAATCTTCTTCTCGAATGGCGTGTGGATTTGCACCTGCAGCCCCTCCGCCTTGCAGAATTCGCCAATCTCCCTAACAATCCCCCTGCCTATCCTGAACGCGCCCCTTTCATATGAATACATCTCATCGCCGTTCTTCCTCATCTTGTCCGGCTTGAGCTCTACTAAATTAACGCCCGGTATTTTCCCTATGCGCTTCAATTCATTCATGCTCTTAACGTGAAAACCAATCCTTCTTTCCATAGATCAGTTGGGCCCCGTATAGAAATAAAAACATTTTGAAGTGGTCCCTTCGGCCGTTTCAAAGCCCTTTTAAATCTTAGAGTGACTAAAGAATGCATGGCTAGTGATGACCGCATTATCCGCAAGAGCATCTTCGTGCTTGCCAGGGATATACTTATCGCAGACATCATTATGGGGCTATTTTTCTCAGTATTTTTGTTTTATCTCGATGCCCGTGACATTTATGGACAGTTCTCGATTGATGATTACCTCCCTTTCAAAGTATTTGAATTCTTCGTCATCATATCATTCCAAACGGTTCTCATCTTCTCCATGTTTGCACTATGGTATTACGGCACCTACGAGGTTACGCAAAAACACGTGCTTTACCAGAGAGGGCTGACCTGGTCCTCTGAGAAGAAAGTCAGCTATGATGACATCGAATCGGTTGAGCAAAGGCAAGGCATTTTCGGGAAGCTCATGCGCTACGGCACGGTTGTCCTAAACACAAAACAGGGAGAAATCAACATGGATTACATCCGCAACCCGCTCGAGATATCGCAGCAGATTGAGAGGATGAAGGCTAAGTTCGCGCCGGAAGAACGAAAGATTATGGGTGCGCCGCTGCCCGAGCTGCTGCGCAAGGGCGAGGGCGAATATACCGAGTTCAAGGAATCGCTGAGATGGGATTCCAGAAATAACATACTCAACAGGGATTTGGAGAAGGCGGTAATGAAAACCGTTGCCGGATTCATGAACTCCAGCGGTGGCACGCTGCTGATTGGCGTGGATGACAAGGGCGAGATTAGGGGAGTGGACGGGGATTTGCAGACGCTTGCAAAGAAAAATGCGGACGGGTTCGAGAACCATTTCGGCCAGGTGTTCGACAACATGATTGGCATTGACTACAGGCAGTTTGTCAAGCTGAAATTCCATGAGGTTGACGGCAAGAAGGTGTGCCAGGTTTTCATTGATGCCAGCGACCAGCCGGTTTACATGCGCGCAAGCGGATTGGAAGAATTCTACGTGCGCAGGGGAAACGCGACACACCCGCTTCCAGTGAGCAAGATCAACTCATACGTAAACACAAGATGGAAAGTCTAATTTTAGAAAAATGAAAAAATAATCCAAGATGGAAAGTCTAATTTTAGTGAAACGAAAAGAAAAAAAAGGATTTATCCTGTGAGGCACTCTGGCACCTGCGAATACTTCCCGTTGTAGCAGATGTACCCAGTGCCCGTGCACTCGCCGCTTGGCGTCCCGTCCGCGCAGGATTTCCCCTGTGTGTTTGCGGATGCGCACCCGTAATCATACACGTATCTGCCATCCGTGCACCTGTAGCTAGGGTATCTCTTTGAGCACGAGCCATCGTAGGACCCGTCCTCGCAGTTTACCTGTACCTGCTCGCTGCACTGCTGGTATTCCACAAATTGCCCATTGTAGCACACGTAGCCGGGATAGGCTGTGGAGCAGGTCGCATTCTTGGTGCCGTCATCACATGTCCCGGGCAGGCAGTAGGCGTTCTTCTCAAACGCGCCCGCATCGGTGCACCAGAAGCCTGGCGCGGCCGCAGAGCAGTAGCCGCGCATCGTGCCGTCCGCGCACGCATCTGCGCAGGCATCATAATAGAGAAGCTCATTATCGTAGCATACGTAGCCCGGATACTTGGTTGAGCAGCTGAGGTTAAGCGTATTGTCCATGCACCTGCTGCCAGTCCCCAGCGGTGAGCATTCCTTTTCGTATGAAAGCTCGCCGTTCCAGCAGTAATAGCCTGGGTTTGTTGCTGAGCATTCGCCGCTCGCGGTCTTATCGCTGCAGGCATTGCCTTCCGGAAGGCAGTAGCTTGAGTATTCAATCTTGCCGCTGTTGCACCAGTACCCCTCGCGCACTTCCGAGCAGTAACCGTCAGGCGTGCCGTCCGAGCATGAGCCGCTGCAGTAATCCTGCAGGTACAGCTCGCCGTTCCAGCAGTACTCTCCCGGGTTTTGGGTTGAGCAGGTCGCGTTGGCCGTGCCATCGGAGCACACATCGCTGGTTGCGGTGCCGCACTCATCATACTGGTACAGTTCGCCGTTCCAGCACCCATAGCCGGATGTTACGGAAGAGCAATAGCCGTGCTCCGTGCCGTCCGAACAGTACGTATTCTCCGAGCAGTATGAATTCTCCTCAATCACGCCGTTGTTGCACCAGTAGCCGCTCTGTGTGTAGGAGCAGTAGCCGTCTGATGTGCCATCCTGGCAGCTGCCCTGGCAGGTCTCATCAGGAGTCAGCTCGCCATAGCTGCAGTAGTACCCCGGGCTTTCAGTGGAGCAGTACCCGTTCACCGTTCCGTCGCTGCAGTCATATGATATTTCCGCGCCGCATTCCTCATACTGGTACAGCTCGCCATCCCAGCATCCATAGCCTGGGTTTGCCGTTGAGCATTCCGCATGCAAAGTCCCATCCGAGCATGCGCCTCCCTGTTCCTGCATGCATGATGCGTCATACTCATAGTCGCCATTGTTGCACCAGTAGCCGTTATGTGCGCTCGAGCAGTACCCGTGCTCCGTGCCATCATCACAGCTTTGCTCCCCACCATATTCCGGCAGGCAGTAATCATTCTGCTCCAGGCCGCCGTTGGTGCACCAGTATCCCTCGCTCACTGCCGAGCAGTAGCCGTCCTGGGTTCCGTCCGAGCACGAGTTCTGGCATGACTCACTCCATGACAGCTCGCCGTAGTTGCAGTAGTGCCCCGGGCTTTCAGTGGAGCAGTACCCGTTCAGTGTGCCATCGCTGCAGTCATCTGAGTGCGATGGGTCGTAGCACATGTCGTTGTACTCAAGCACACTGTTCACGCATTCATAGCCATTGTACACGGCCGAGCATTCGCCTTCATATGTCCAGTCAACGCACACGCCCGCAATCTTGCACTCATTATCTTCCACAAGCTCCGCCTGCGTGCACCTGTAGCCGTTGTACACCATCGAGCACTGGTTTTCTGCGGTCCCGTCAATGCACGCAACTCCTGCATAGCACTGCTCTGATTGCAGCCATTCGCCGTTTTCACAGTAGTATCCTGGGTAGGTTGCCGAGCAGTAGCCATTTGGAGTGCCGTCACTGCACTCGCCGCCGGTTGCGGTGTATCCCGCCACATCCACGGTCACGTACTTGCTGTCCGAATTGCCCGCAGTATCATCCGCATAGAGGCTCAAATAATACGTTCCCTCCGGAAGCGGTGAGTAATCCAGCGTGAACCCGCTATCCCCGTAAATAATATCCCCGGACCCCACCGTATACTCCTGGTCGTCATCCAAATTAATGACGCTGATGTATGGCGTGAACTTATCGCCCTTGTTCGGGATTATCTCCTTTGCGCTTGTGTAATCCCAGATGGACGTAAGCTCGGTCGTGTCCATATTGAAGACCAGGGACGCATAGAGCGGTGTGATGCTCCCAACGGACGTGTACTCACCGTTCACGAAATAGTACGTGCTCCCGCGCTCAAGCGGCTGCAGGGTCGCATATGCGGAGCTTTCATCACCAACAATAATGCGCGCGTTCGTGTTCCACTCAATGTTGAGGAAATTCTCGCCGTCGTTCCATTTGGTTATCGTGCTGCCGTCCTCAAGCGTCTGCTCGGGCGGCGAGTAGACGAGATAGTCCATCATGTAAATGTAATTCTCGCTATCGCCCGTCCCCTGCATGTATACGATGAAATCTATATCCTGGATTTTGTACCCGCTTACGACCGCAGTAATCTCCGCCGGGCTGGTCGGGCTCGCCACATCCTGGCTCACCTCCATCTTCTTAATCTTCGGGCCGTTCATATCCGCGGATTGCATGCCGTAGTATTCCTTTAGGAATTTGTCCCAGCTCCTTTCCGTGGAGAACGACGCATAATCCGAATAATTTGTTGCATACCTCTCCTTGCTATAGGGGAAGTATACCGAATACCCGTATGAGTTCGGGTGGGCTGTGCCGTGCTTCTCGCTCAATAGCGGGCCCTGATAGGCATCCACCACGCCCTGCGCTGCCGCCGTAATTTCCGGGTCGGAAACTGTCTGGGTAACCAGCATTGCAAAATCCACAAGGTCTATGGACCCGTACTTCCTGCTTCCATACTCCTCAACGTTGTACCTCACACGGCCTATCTCCGCAGCCGTCTTGTCGGTCATCCTTTCAGCCATCGTCTTCGCGAATGTATCAATGGCCATGGAGAACGCATCGCTCTTGTCAAGGTCAACGGCGGATATTGTTATCGTATCCTCTGCCTTATCCCCTGTGTAGTACTTTGAATAGTCGTCCACAAACTGGCTTGCAAGACGCTTGCCATCCATTGATGGGTTCTTGACTAGTGCATTAAGCGATGCATCATAGTCAAACCCGTCGCCCGGCACATACTCCTCGGATGAGATGCGCACATCGGCATACCTGGCCATCTCATAGTCAACTTCATACATTGCCATGAGGCACGCGTCAAACGCAATTATGTCCACTTTCTTCCCGAGCGTCTTATTGAGCTTTGAAAGCGCGCCAGTGACGTCTTTCATTGAAAGTGCGTCATCACTGGTCTCATCAAACACAACCATGCCGTCCTGCTCGGAGCCGCTCGCCATCCTGTCCCAGCCTGCACCGTGGTCCCATATGACGACCATGTAATGGTCCGCAGGGTAGCTCTTCACGCCCCACAGCAGGAAATCCTCAAGCACTTTCTGCGAGCCCATATCGGTCTCGCCCATGTTCTCAAGCTCACGCGAGCCTATCAATTCCTTATCCAGGTCTTTTGTAACGTAATATCTCTTGGCGCCGTACCAGTTGCCGTTTGATGAGTCGTACCCGTCATAGGGGTCATATAGGGGGCTCCTGTCCATCTGCACTATGATGTTCACATTATCTGTTGACCCCGCCATTTCCATCTCATTCATGTCCGCTATGCCTGCCGCCTCAAGGTTTGTGTCCGCACCCATGTAAACAAGGATTGTCCAATCAGCCGTTTTCTCATCGGATGATATCTCGCCCGCAGTGCCGTTGGTTCCCTCCTCCGTGGACAGGAATGCGCCCGGCGTTACCGCGCTCGGCTGTGCCGTTTGGTTTTTCTTGCTTGCCACATGCCCGGAAACCCACGCGCCGGGAGTCAGGGCATTTGATGCATTTGCCTGTACGCCGCAGTTCTGTATCTTCTGGTGCACGCACTCATAGTTCGTGCCTTCCGAGCACGTGTCCTTTGTGCACACGTTGCCGTCATCGCAGGATTCGGGGCACTCGGGCTGGATGATGCCGCAGCACCCGGCGGCAAAAATCACTATAATAATAGCAGCGGCAATGAGAAGGAATCCTTTCATGCCTGAATGTCTGCATGATAATTTTTATTCCTTCTATAAGGGCCAAACAATAATTTTTCCTCTTTGCATAATCTTTTTTAAACTGCGTCTCTCTCAATAATATCATGCCCGCGATTGAAATCAGGGACCGTGTTTATGGCGATTATTCCATTGATGAGCCATTGCTGATTGAACTTATTAATTCCAGGCCCGTCCAAAGGCTGAAGCACATTGCAAGCGCAGGCATTTCGCCCTACATTCTCCCCAACAGGGACGTCTCCAGGTATGAGCATTCCGTTGGCGTGATGAAGCTGCTCATTGATTTGGATGCGCCTTTGGAAGAGCAGGCGGCAGGCCTTCTGCATGATGTGCCGCACACCGCATTTTCACATGTGATAGACACGGTTTACAGGCAGAGCGAGATACAGGATTTCCACGAGAAGTTCCACAGGAAAATAATCATGGAGTCGGATATCCCGGCCATTCTTGAGAAATATGGGCTTCACCCGGAGTACATTTTAAATGAGGAAAAATTCCCGCTTCTTGAGCGCAAGCTTCCCGACCTGTGCGCAGACCGCCTTGATTACTCTATGCGCGACACGTGCGTTGCCCGCAACTGCGGTGGCCAGGTGCGGGAGTTCAGGAATCACCTGATTGTGCAAAATAATGAGATAATATTTGATGACAAGCTTGTGGCGTTCAAGTACGCGGTATTTTTTCTTGATGCCGCAAAAAACATGTGGGCAAGCGCGATTGAGATGGCCGGGTATGAGATTTTCTCCGAGGCAATCCGCATCGGGCTTGAGAAGGGCATAGTTAATGAGGGCGACCTGTTCACGACTGATGAGCAGTTCTTTGCGAAGCTCCACGATTCCAAGGACCCGGCGATCGCAAGCATACTGCAAAAGCTTAATCCGAAACTGCGTGTTGAGGACAACCCGCACGATTTCGATTTCCACTGCATCACAAAGCTGCGCTATGTCGACCCGAAGTTCGTTGATGGCGACGGTGAAATAAGGCGCGTTTCGGATGCATATCCTGAATATCTTGTGATGGTTGATAAGCACAAGGGGAAAGCGAAGAAGGGCGCACACATCAAGGTAGTTTCCTACTGATTTAGCTTTTTATTTTATCCTGCCCTATCAATAACGGAATTGCATGATAGACATTGTCACGATAATACTTGTTGTAGCGGGGCTCTGCCTTTTCGAGACCATCAGCAGCATTGACAATGCCATCATTAACGCCGAGGTGCTCTCAAAGATGAAGCCAAAGGCGAGGAATTGGTTCCTTGTGTGGGGCCTCCTGTTTGCGGTTTTTGTCGTCCGCGGTGTTCTCCCCTGGCTTATAGTATGGCTTGCCACGCCGGGCCTGGGCCCCATAGAGGCATTCACAGCAACATTCAGCAATGACCAGCGTGTTATCAATGCCGTTGAATCATCAGCACCACTTTTGCTTGTTGCGGGCGGCACGTTCCTCATCTTCCTGTTCTTCAACTGGCTTTTCCTTGAGAAGAAGAACTTTGGATTGAGGGGCGAGAGGTTCATTTACGAAAACGGCATCTGGTTTTATGCAATCGTCTCAATACTTCTTGCAATAATCGTGTGGTTTTCGCTCCAGATAAATCCGATGATGGCGTTTGCCGCGGTTGTCGGCTCAACCGCATTCTTCATCACGCACGGGTTCAAGCAAAACGCCGAGCTGCAGGAAAAGAGGCTCTTGAGCGGCAACCTCTCCGATCTTAGCAAGCTGTTTTACCTCGAAGTCATTGACGCCACATTCTCCATTGACGGCGTCCTCGGCGCATTCGCATTCACGCTCTCCGTGCCGCTCATACTTATTGGAAACGGCCTTGGCGCATTTATCGTAAGGGAGCTGACTATAAGGAATATAGATACAGTGAAGAAATACATATTCCTAAAGAACGGGGCCATGTACTCAATCCTGTTCCTTGGCGCAATTATGCTGCTTGACAGTTTTGGGTTTGTTATCCCCTCCTGGGTATCACCCGTGATAACGTTTGGCGTAATCGGCTTCTTCTTCTTGAAATCCCGGGCTGAGCTGGACGGCAAAACCAAGGGCAATCCTAGGCAGTAGGCTGCTTTTGTTATGAGTGTATCCCGCTCCACGTTGAAGTGCTAATTAATAGCAAATAAGCGATGCTTATTTGCTAGCTAGCAAGTTGCAAATTTTGATTATTTATGCAACTTGCTATAAGTATTTAAATATTCCTTCTGATTGTATACTATGATGCGCAAGGGCCAGGGCTCTATTGAATACCTGCTCATACTAGGCGTGGTCATCGTTCTTGTTCTCATTATCATAGGTGTGATAGTAGGGTTTCAGAGCAGCGTGACTTCCGTATCAAAGCAGCAGAGCGATACCTACTGGGCCGGCGCAGACATAGGCATCCTCCCGAACCATCTGGTCAATTCAAGCGCGGCTTATATTACTGTAAAAAACAACAGGCCGTTCAGGGTCAAGGTTATGGAAGTTAAGTTTATTGATGAGACGGGAAGCAAGGGTGATTTGCCCGCTACATTTACATTATCGCCCGGTGCATCCGCGAATGTTGAGCTTGGCAGCGTAACGTGCATGGGCGGCACAGACTACTCCTATACGGTGCAGGTCAAATATTCCGAGCCCTCTTCAGGCAGGATATTCACATTTACAGGTGAAACCCCGCTGATCGGTAAGTGCCAGTAAATAACAGGACTTGATCAGCCATTTTAAATTCAAGCTCACACAGATTCGATTAGATCTTGTTCCGATTTGTTCCATCCAAGCCAATTAGATCTTGTATTTAATCCCGTTCTTCTCAACGTATCCCCTATTTCCTATCCTGCAGTTCGAATTGATTGTTTCTGAGAATTCGCCTTTCCCATCTATGCTGAGCACGCTGTCCTGCAACGTAATCACAAACACATCTCCGTTCTCATCGGTGATGTCTATCCTGTTGTTTAGAGTCTCATTAACATAGCCCTGCTCGTCGAACACATTGGAGCCATCAGCATCACTCACCTTAAGCTTGAGCAGCACTCCGCTTTCTGCCCACTGCCAGTTTTTGTTCACAGTGACTGCTTTTCCTGATGATTTGGCAGTAAATTCAGTCGAATGCTTGAGTTCGGTGTTCCAGCCTCCGCCTCCAAAGCCCGAGAATCCAAGCTGCGTGTCGCCGCACTCGAAATCAGGTGTCAACTCAATCTTTATATCCGAGTTCCTGATTGCATTGTAATTCTCCATGATCGCCTTGTAATCATCAATGCGTATCGCGTTCCCGAGCTTTCCGCTTATGCTGTTCTCCCCAGCGCTGATTCCGTAGAGCGCATTATAACTCTGCTTTATCCCAAGCAGAGAGTAATCGGGAGACTGCATGCTTTGAAGTGAATTCTGGATTGTGATAATGTACATGAATGAGAGCGCAAGCACGAGCACAATGACCGTGTAAAGGAATCCCCTCATCATTTCACCCTGCAGGCCTTGAGCTCTGCCAGAAGCGGCTTTCCGCTTTCATCAATGTACACATAGGTGTACGGGCTCGCCCCATTGCAATCGCACGTCTTCCCGCTTGCGGTTGCATTCATCCTTTCGTCATAAATCGTGTATTCGCCGCACATCCCGTCAATTCTTGAGAGCAGCTCGGTTGGTGCAGTGTGCGTCTGCTGGTGCATCGCAGCAATGTCCGCCTCAGTTAGTGTTGAGTGGTAAGTATTGGTGAATGTGGCTGTTGGAACGGTGATTATTAGGAATGCAAATAGGAGCGACATCATTGAGTCTATTGTGAATATGAATCCTTTCCTGTTTCTTTTGCGCTCCTTCCTAACCATCATTTCACCATTTCCATTTTGCGTATCCATCTCATGCACGTCTATTCTTCTGCCCCTTTGCCTATCCATCTTTGCATTTCACCATTTCTATTTTGCCCATTTCTCTTTGCATATCCATTCCATCCTATTTCTTGCTCACCCACACATCCGCGTTGCACAGCTTCCCGTCGGCAGTTACAAGCAGGCTTTTCCTGAGCGCCTCATCATTCCTTATTCCACCCGAAACTCCAGAATCACCGCAATTGAGCTCCAATTGTACGTCATATGAGATGCCCTCCCTGCTAAGCCCCATATCATTCCTGAACTGCTCGTACATTTCCTCATCATTCAGCGATTTCACAAATTTTGCGAAATCCGCATTCACCTTGAACTGGCCCGTGGGATTAAATGCATACTCATTTGCAATGAACAGCTTCTCCGCAACCCTGTCCAGGATTGCCTGCTCGTGGGTGGCCCTTACCGAGCTTTCAAACTGCGCATTGTTGAAGTTGATGAATGCTATGATTGAGAAAATGGTTATGATGGAGATGGCTAAGGAAACGCTCAGGTCCTGAATGAAAATCTGCCCTCTCCTCATAACTACCAATTCAGCAGTTATCCTTAAATATCAAAATTATGGGGGATAGGTGTAGACCACACGAGGAAAGGGGCACTCCCCTTTCATCAGTGTTAGTTGTTCTTGAAGACAGTCGCTTCAAGGTATTCCATCTTCTTTATGCCGCCCTCGAATACCTTCATGTCCTTTATCTCGTTGTTGTCAACAGTAAGGTAGTAGACTTTCGTGTTGTCGCTCATCAGCACCTTGCCTGAGAGCTTGCTGCCGCGGAATTTGAGCTGTGATGTATCTATTTTCACGTCCTTCGGCAATTCGGCGGGCTTTGTGCTCGCCAGGGTTGTCTTTATCCTGTCCAGCGACATCTTTGCGTCCTTGTATACCTTGCTGTCCGGGTCAAGCTGCGGGAGCAATTCCTCAAGATTGCTCTTGATTTCCGACAGCCTTTTGAGTATAATCATTTTCATCATGTTCATCACTCCTTTCTCTTTGGGACCATATTGCGTTTATCTGCCGTTTCGACTACAGTAAGCAGCGCAAGAAGCTCTTTTGTTAGCTCACCATAAACCTTGGCCTTTTCTTCATGTAGTTTTTTCTCAAAGGTTAGTAAGCTCATTTCATCTAAGCCTTCCTTTTTTCCTGCCAGACTTTTTTGAGTAGAAATCGCCATTTTCACACCAAATACTATATCCCCGGCGAGATATATAAATGTTGTCTTTAGGGAAAAACAGAATAAGATAAAAAGAAAATTAGGCTTACTGTTCGACTTCAATCCCAATCTTTGCCTTATCGGTGTGCAGCGTAATCTCTTTAACCTGGCCTTCCGCCTGCGCCAGGCGTATCTCGGCTGCCTGCACCGCATTCGCAATCTCCTTCTGATGCTCCTTAATGCTCTGGAGCACGGTCTCATCCTGCGTCTGGATGCAGAGGGTTATCTTGTCGTTGATTGTGAGGTTGAGCTCCTTCCTGAAGCTATTGATTTTCCTTATTGCATCCCTTGCAATGCCCTCGCGCACAAGCTCAGGTGTCAAGACGGTATCCAACGTTACGGAGATTTCCTCGCCGTCAGAAACCTCAATTGTCTTTGCATTAACCTCTGCGCGCGCAATCTCCAGGAACTCGTCTTCCAGGTGCGGGCACACGAGGGTCATCTTTGAAATGGCCTGCCTCACCGGGATCTGCGCCTTCTCGCGCATCTCAAGCGCCTTGCTCACAATCACCCTTGTCAGCTGCATCTTCTCGATTAGCTTGTCATCAATCTTCTTCTCATCAAATGCCGGCCACGCATCAAGGTGCACGGATTCCTGCAATTTTGGGTTGGCTTCTCTCAGCGACTGGTAAATGTGCTCCGTTATAAACGGTGTTATGGGTGCCATTATGCGCACAAGATTATTGAGCACATAGGAAAGCGTCCTGATTGCAGGCCCGGAAACATTCGTGTCCGTGCTCTTGAACCTGTCCCTGCTCCTCCTCAAATACCACGTGGATAGGTCGTCTATGAACGCGCCAATCTCCTTGCTTGCCGTGACCGTGTCATAATCCTCAAGTGCATTTGTGACGTTCCTGTTCATGAAATGAAGCCTGCCGATAATCCACCTGTCCATCAGGTTCGTTGATGACGAATCGTCCTGCAGCTCGTTCTTTGCGCAGAACAGTTTGTGGAAATTGTTCACATTGCTCAGCAGCATGATGTTCTTCCTGTAAATCTCGTTCAATGCCTCCTCCTTGAAGTTAAGGTCCTGCGCCTGCATCGTCACTGAGGACATGAGATAGAGCCTGAGCGCATCCGCGCCGTACTTGTCGAATATGAGGTTCGGGTCGGGGAAATTCTTCTTTGACTTCGACATCTTGGTGCCGTCACCTGCGAGAATGTTTCCCGTTACGACCACGTTCTTGAACGGCGGCTTGCCCATGAACAGCACGCCTATCACGTGCATGTAGTAGAACCAGGCGCGCACCTGTCCCACATATTCCGAGACGAAATCGCAGGGGAAATTATTGTCCATCCAATCCTTGTTCTCGAACGGGTAGTGCTTTGCCGCATAGGGCATTGCCGCTGATTCAACCCAGCAGTCAAACACCTCAGGGATTCTCGTCATCCTGCCGCTGCACTTTGCGCATTTGAGATGCACGTTATCAACCACATGTCTATGCAAATCAACGTTATCAGGAACGCTCTCGATTGCATTCTGCTGGAGCTCCTTTACGCTACCTATAATCTTGATTTCTCCGCACTGCTTGCTGTCGCATTTCCATATGGGGAGCGCAGTTGCCCAGAACCTGTTCCTTGATATGCTCCAGTCCGGTGCAGTCTCCAAGATATTTTTGAACCTTCCATCCTTTATGTGCTCCGGGTGCCAGCTGATATCCTCGTTCTTCTCCAATAGCTTCTCTTTTATCTTCTGAATATTAATGAACCAGGAGTTGACCGCATCGAAGAATAATGGCGTCTCGCACCTGTAGCAGAATGGGTAGGAGTGCGTGTGGCTGTGCGTCCTGTATAGCAATCCCCTATTGTCCAGGTCGTCAATCACTTCCTTGTCAAGGTCCTTGAACCACTTGCCAAGCCACTGCTGCGGCCCGCTCACGAGCTTTCCGTCCCTGCCTATGTGCTGAATTCTCGGCAAATCGTATTTCTTTATCATGCGGTAGTCGAAGTCGCCGTACAATGCCATGTGCACTACGCCTGTTCCCTCAAGCGATGATACCTCTTCTCCTCCATCAATAACGTAAAATCCTTTCTTGTCCGATTCGATTTGGAAAAGCGGCTCGTACTCTTTGCCCAGCAGTTTCTCGCCTGGGAATTCCTCAAGTACGGTAAAGTTTCCTTCCACTGCGTGCTCGAGCAGCTCTTTTGCCAGTATGTAGTGATTTCCGTTGTCATCTATCTTGACATAGGTGAGCTTGGGATTAATCGCCAATGCGACGTTTCCTATGAGCGTCCAAGGCGTGGTTGTCCATGCAAGTATGTATGTATTCTCTTCGCCCTTGAGCTTGAATTTCGCCGTGATTGTCCTCTCCGTAACGTCCTTGTAGCTGTTATCCATTGCAATCTCAACATTGGATAACGGGGTCTCACAGCGGGGGCAGTACAAAAGCACCTTCTTATCCTCGTAAATGTATCCCTTGTCATAGAGGTCCTTGAATATGTGCCACACCGTCTCCATGTATTCCTGGTCCATCGTCTTGTAGGCATTGTCAAACTCAATCCATTTGCCCATCCTTCTTACTGTTTTGCCCCATTCGTTTGCGAAGAAAAGGACCTTTGAGCGGCAGAATTCGTTGAACTTATCGACGCCCAGCACTTCAATCTCTTTCTTTTTCCTGATGCCCAATTCAGTCTCTGCAATATTCTCTATTGGCAGGCCGTGGCAGTCCCAGCCCCATCTCCTCTCGCACCTGTATCCCTTCATCGTCCAGTATCTCGGGAACAAGTCCTTGCTCGTCAATCCCAGAATGTGGCCGTAGTGTGGCAGCCCCGTCGCGAACGGCGGCCCGTCGTAAAATATGTATTGCTTATCGGCCGGCCTCTGTTTCACTGACTTCTCGAATATCTTGTTCTCGTCCCAGAACTCTGCCATTTTTATCTCGATTTCGTGAGTATCCATTGAATTGCACCTGATGAATGCATATTTAAAGCCGAGAGTGTTTTTAATTTTATATCTCTTAAATCCGTTAATTGCGGCTGTAGTCTAACCTGGTTAGGATATGGGCTTCCCAGAGCTTTTTCTTTGGAAAAGAAAAACCTCGGAAAAAGAAACCCTCGTGGGTTCTGGAAAAAGCCTAGGATCCGGGTTCAAAGCACTTTCTTTGCGCGGCAAAGAACCTGCACTAAGAAAGTATGAACATCCCGGCTGCCGCATACTTTTTCTAGTGCAGGTCTTTAGGCAGTTGTGGACGGCAGTCCACAATTTGCAACCGAAG
>CAILAH010000069.1 GCA_903832205.1 uncultured Microcaldota archaeon
CAATCCCTCCATGGGCGCAAGCATCAGTTGGAACGGCATATGCTTGCAATTTGGGCAAACATAATTTATAATTGCTTCATGCCCACTCGCGTATTAGCTGGACAATATCCAGATTGTTGTATCTCACAGCGTATTCTTCCGCAGTTGAGCCTCCGCGGTCCTTAAGGCCCCTGTTCGCACCCGATTGAAGAAGCAGCCTGGCAAATTCAAGCTGCCCGTACCATGCGGAAAAGATAAGGGGCGTTTTCTTGCTTATATCAACAGCATTAACGTTTGCACCCAATTCTATAAGAGTTCTCCCAGCATTTACGCTCCCATATATGGAAGCCATCATTAGTGGTGTCATTTGGTTATTTACACTCTCATCTATGTCCCGGTCGGGTTGTTTACTGAAAACAATACGTATTATCTCTGGCTGGTTGTGATGTGCTGCAAGATGCAATGGGTGGACGTGGCCCGCCCGTTGGAATTGGCTATAACCAAACTCATTAAGCGCAAGAAGGCCACAGCTGGCCATCATATGAACCTTTTCGGCGTCACCCGCAATTATCGCTTTGCCCAGGATTTGGTTCATCTCTTCAACATCCCTTCCAAGGCCCGCAGAATTCAGGCAATCTGTAACTATGTCTTTTACATGGCACTCAATCAGGATCATTTCATTAAACTCCTCCTTGTTTATCTTATGGCCTGCAAAGTCGCTCATAATGCGCTTGCTGCGCCGGCTTCCGCACTTTGAAATCCTGCCAACTGCGTGTATGATTGCATCCTTGTCAGCTTTTTTTAGTGCCATGGTAAAACGACTCAGTTCAGGTTTTTATACCTGCCGATTGCTGCAATCTGGGGCGTACGAAAACCAGGCACCATGGCAGGATTTGTTAGAACAGTTGCGAGTACCATTTCTCATACTCCTTGTGGTCACCAATGAATACGATCGTTCTCACCATGTTTGAATTGTCCTCAACGAAGGTTACCCTGTACTGGCCTGCCTCAAGAACAAAATAGGGCAATCCGTGGAGGTGCCTAAACAGCTTGTTATCTTCCCTGAGCTCAAGAAGCTTCTTGGCGATTTGCAGCCTAACTTGATTATCCATTTTTGAATAATTAATACTCCAATCCCTATCGAAGATAATGGTAAATGTCACGCTAGAATATCGCAAACTGCGGTATTAAAATGTAGCGGACTAACTTTCCGATGTTTCCAATCCAGCCAGCTCAGGATACTTTTTCTTAACATCGGAAACCGTGTACGTTTTCCGCTTGCCGGCCTTGATGTCCTTATCAATGGATTTCATCTTTCGGACAACCAGGTAATCCTCAATCTCCTGCTTGGTCGGGAGCACCTTGTACTCCTTTGCAAGCTCAAAAAGCCCTACCCTTATTGCTTCATTCTTGCTCTTAAAATAGCCTAGCTCGATGAGGCGCTCAAGCACGAGCTCAGAAGCGCCAAACAGTCGGACGTTCATGTTCATAGTACCACAGTAGTATTATTATGGCATCATTTATTATAAACCTATCTCCTGGATCTAGAGCAAGCAAAGAGACCCAATGCAGCCAGCGGGAGTACGAGCCCGCCGCAGCACGAGGTGTTTGGACTGAGAGGCATCGGCTCATCAACATATTCGCAGTAGCCGTCGACGCAAGAGCCATATTCGCAATCATTACTGGTGTAACATTCTGGCACATTTGGATTTCCACCCGTTACGCAGGCAACATAACTTCCGGTGCTGCCAGTGTCGCTATAATATGAAAGGCAGCTTGACGGGTGGCCGGAATTAATCAAACAGCTGTGCACGCAAGAGACGTAATCCGGCCTGCACCGCGCATTGCATACCTCCTGGCTGCTTATGCAATCATCAAGGCAGGTCGATGCCACATCATAGCATGCATCATTTTCACAATAAAAAATGTCGCTATTGGCCTGCTCCTCGCTTATTGCAGAAACAAAGCCCAATGAAAAGAGCAGTATGCCGAATAACAGGATACCCTTCATGGAATTAGTTCGCTGTAAAGTAATAAAAATCTCAGATATTCAGGTGAACTCGGCTGCGTCATTTAACCTGCCGAATTAGCCTCACACGCTTGCCTGGCTTGAAGCCGAACTTATTGTAAAATGCGAGCGCTTCCTTATTCCCAGCGTCTACATCAAGCTCGATGCGCGAATGTGCGCATTTTCGCTCCTTCGCAATCTCAGCCAGCCTCTGCATAAGCATCCTGCCAATGCCACGCTTCCTGTATCCTTGCTTGATGAAGAGGTCGTGCAAATAGAGGTATCGCCTTTTCTTGAATACGATTGAGCTCAAAGAAACCTCAAATTCGCAGAACCCAACAATCTCCCCTTCAGCCTCAGCAACGAGGACATTTTTCTTTGGCAGGCCGACCTTTAGATAGTCCTTCCCAAGAACCTCATCAAGATTATGCACCATTTCGCTCCTGCTAAAAGACCTGAATCTGCAGATGTGCATTAGGAGGAGCCCCTTCACCATCGACACAAGCTCGGGGACATCCTTTTTTGCGGCATACCTTATGATGGCCATATCCAAATTAGTCGACAACCTTTATCTCGACCAGGTCTGCAATCTCTTCCTGCGGTGCCATGAGCGATGCGCCCACGTACCACCTGTAGTTTGCCGCAATGTCCGGCATCGGTGCCACAAGCTGGAGCTTGAAGTCGAACGTCTCCTCACCGTTGAATGCTTTCTGGCCGGAGAGTTCCTGTGAGCGCTGGCTCACGAACATAAGCCTTGCGCCATTCTCGCCCTGGTTCCTGAGTGATGGCGGCACGCTGATTGCCTTCTGTCCCCATACCGCAACAACGAGTGATTCGGTATTCACTGGCTTGTTCATTTTTACGGAAACCTTGCCGGTAATTTCCTGGCCGCACTTAAAGAATGTCTTGGCGAGCTCAATCTTCACCACACCCGAGGAGGGCTTCGGTGGCGCTTTCTGCTCAACGACTGCCTCTGCGGTGCCGGATGAGCCCGGTTCATCATCACCGATAATGCCGGTATAAATCTTCTCCTCAACTTCAGGCTTGGAGTCCTGTACGCGGGGCAGGGGTCTTGGTTGGAACATATCCATAGATTATCACCTAATATTCAATGATAATAGTTCGCATGAAATAATTATATTCGTTGCGCTTGGCAGGAAAAAGCGAATGGAGGAAAAAATAGTGAAAAATGAAAAAAAGGGAATTATTTCCTAAGGTTCCCGCCTTTTACGTACTTGTACACGGGCACAAGTATGTTTATGAAGAATATCACTATGGCCCAAATGAGATCCTTCATAAGGAACGCGGCAACTACGGTTGAAAGTTCGTACACAACGAACGAAAGGCAGCCCAAAACGCCGAAGAGGAACGCACCGATTGATACTATAGAGGCGATGTTGAGAATCAAAAGGGCATTTGCATTGTTAATTGCGGATGGTGAAACCCCTATGCCCGCAGTGGCAAACGTGGGCAGCACGACTGCAACTATCAAAAGCAGGATTGCAATCGCGAAAAATGCAAGGGAAACGCGCATGGCTACATTGGAAACCTTCCATGCCGTGCCTGCAGTTTTCCCGTACTTCTTACCAATAACCCCTAGCAGGGGATCATTAAGATTCAGCATATGGGCAAATCACCCTGAGATAATATAAGTTTAACTTTACTCATTTCCAGGGTTTACTCTCGTGGGACAAAAGCCATGCAAACGGGGATGCCGCCAATCCTTTATAAAGGGCCCCCATTTTCAGGCTTTTAAATGATACCCTCTCTATTCACCCAATAGGGGCGAAAGCTTCTATAAAAAAAACAAAATAGAGTTGAGAAAATGGATAGAGATAGGGATAGAGGATTCGGTGGCGACCGACCAATGTACGACGCAAAGTGCTCTGACTGCGGTGCAGCATGCCAGGTACCATTCCAGCCGACCGCTGGAAAGCCCGTGTACTGCCGCGACTGCTACAGGAAACACAAGCCCAGATTCTAAGTAGATTTATACTTCGAGAATCAACGGACTGATTTATTTCATTTTTATTTTCATTTCGTATTTTGCCATTGAAAAACAGCATATCTTCCTAGTAGAGCGCCCCGGTTTTTTCAGCCCAGCTGCAGAACCCGCAATTCCCGGAAGGTGCGGGCATGGGGCCATTGAGCACGGAAATTGCCCTCTTGAAGAGCCTTTTAGCGTGTTCCGGGTTGACGCTCATCTTAATGAGCTTGGAATCAAACACAATATCGCCGCTGCGGTTGACTGATTTTGGCACGTAGAATAGGAGGTAGGCATAATCCTCGGTCTTGTGGCCAGTTTGCTGCAAAAGGAACGTGTATATGTCCATCTGGTCCCTGTAATGCTCGTGCGTGTCCTCCTTCAAGTCATAGCCGCGCGTCTTGTAATCAAGCACAATAAGATTCTCGCCCTTAACCAGGATGTTATCAACCGCGCCACGCAGCGTGTTGCCGTCCTCATCAACCCATTTGAGCGAGCCGCTGGGCGATCTCCAGGACCTAAGCGTCTTTATGTCAGTAAACAGATGACAGTTATCGACGTGCCCCTTAAGCTCTGGGGGCATATCGCCGAGTATCATGTAATTGTCAAAATGCGCCTTGAGTATGTGGTCCATCCCGGCTGGAAGCGTGGGGAATATGGAATCCGGCCTGTAGATATTCTTGTTAAGCCTCAGCCAGAAGCAGCGGGGGCATTCCAAGAACAGATGAAGCGATGAATGAGAAAGCTTGTGGGGCATAAATAGCTATTCATATCAGGATTAATAAATCCTGCGCAGACTATTTACCGATGATAGCGATGAAGTACATTGCGCTTGGCGACTCAATCACGGCGGGAACGAATTCAACAAGGCTTGCGTTGAAGTCTGAGGATAATTTTGCAGCCTATCTCGCGCGCATGCTCAACTGCGAACTTGAGAACCTGGCAGTGCCGGGCGCCACATCAAGGGACGTTCTTATGCAGGCATATTCAATGGGCGAATGCGATCTGGCAACCATACTTGTGGGGCCAAACGACGTCTTCAAGAAGAGGCCGATGGAGGATTATCCGGTGAATTTGAGAAAGGCCGTGGCGGAGGCAAAAAAGAAGGCAAAACTGGTTGTGGTGATAGGGCTGCCGAACATCAGGATGTTCAGGAAC
>CAILAH010000070.1 GCA_903832205.1 uncultured Microcaldota archaeon
ACAGGTTGAAAGCGTACCCGGATTGGTGGCTGTTCCATTGCCCGATAAACCTTCCATTGCGGTGTTGCCATTTGTAAACATGAGCGAAGACCCTAAGCAGGAATTTTTTAGCGACGGGCTCACCGAGGAGATTATTACTGCGCTTGGCAAGGTACCAAAGCTCTTTGTAATTGCTCGAAACTCGACCTTCACATATAAAGGCAAGCCAGTAAAGGTTCAGCAAGTTGGTCAGGAATTGGGTGTAAGATATGTTCTCGAGGGGAGTGTGAGAAAAGATGGAGATAGGATACGCATAGCCGCCCAGTTGATCGATGCTCTTACGGGTAATCATTTATGGGCGGAACGTTACGACCGAAATCTGACTGACATATTTGCCGTTCAAGACGAGATCACAAAAAAAATCATCACGGCCATGCAGGTAAAGCTAACGGAGGGGGAGCAAGTCCAAGCTTTTGCAAGAGGCACAACGAACCTTGAGGCTTACCTGAAGTACGTGCAGGCGAGAGAGCTTTGTGACCGGCAGAATCCTGAGAGTAATGCTTTGGCAAAGCAATTGGCAGAGGAAGCCATTGCCTTAGACCCAATGTATGCGGGTGCATATTATATTCTGGCTGTATCCCACGTCATTGACTATTGGCTGGGAACCATCAAATCCCTCAGGGAATCTATGGAGAAATCTATTGAATTACTGCAAAAGGCTATTATCCTGGATGACACGTGTGCGGAAGCCCATGCCTCTTTGGGTTGGACATTTTCAATGGCAGGGCAGCATGATAAGGCCGTTGCCGAAGGGGAGAGGGCTGTCGCCCTTAATCCCAATTCAGCTGTTTCGCATATGCTGTTTGGTAAGATACTTACTTTTGCTGGCAGGTACGAGGAATCCATTCCGGAATATAAGACAGCGATACGTCTTAATCCTATCCCGCCCAATATTTACTTATGGAGTTTAGGAATTTCCTATGCTTTGACGGAGCATCTCGACAAGGCAATAACATGGTGTGAAAAAGCAGTTCGTCAAGAGCCAAATTCTTGGTCGGCCCACTTGTTTCTGGCTGCGTTTTATAGCCGGGCAGGACGGGATGAGGAAGCTCGGGTTGAAGCCACTGAAGTGCTGCGGATAAGTCCCAAGTTTTCTTTCGAGAAATTTGCAAAGAGTGTGACATATAAGAAACAAGAGGATTTAGAACGGACTATCAGCGCGCCGCTGCGCAAGGCGGGCCTGAAATAAATAGACGTTATGAATGCAATCCTGGTTTATATGGTAAGAAATACGAGCTAAATTCTAGCACCTTGTTTACTTAAATAGGTGGACTCAGGGGGATGGTACTTTTTTTTCAAGTTGAGCCTTGATTATTACCAAGTGAAGTGTTGTATGGAGGGGCTAAATCAGAAAAACAGCATTACAGGAAGGAGTGTTTCCTAAAACCACCTACTTAACTTTAATTTCAGCGATGAGTTTATACCGGTGATTACGACTTGAAGTGTTTAATAAGAAAGGCAAAACCATTTCTGGTTCTGCCTTTCTTTAAGGTCATCAATTTAAAGATTCACTTTATGGCAGTGTATATCTAACCGTTCCCTTAGTATAAGATATCCCAACTCCTTCTAAGGTTGAACGTACCGTTC